>CAZVPQ010000093.1:0-7741 GCA_964628675.1 uncultured Hyphomicrobiales bacterium
GATATATTGCATATGAAAGATAATTTCCTTGTTCTTAGAAATTTGATAAAGATTAGCTCCATTTCTATTCATATTTTTTTGGAATGCTTTTTCCAGTGTTCCATAAGTAATATCATTATCACCAACAGTAGAAATTACCTCATTATTAAAATTATTAATCTTTGCTACTGATAAATTACTGGCAAAAATAATCTGTGAAAAAATTAAAACAGTAACCAACAAAATTCTTTTGTCTTGAAACATTTCCCTTACCTCTTAAAAATATTTCGAAAATTTAAAATAATTTATCTTCAAATTTCCTAAAACAATTACGCATAAACAAAATTATTTAAAGAAAACTGAAGAATAATATCATATTGATTTTAACGAAAACACTTTTTTTTATTGTATTATTAAATTTTATTAATTAATTTATTTGCAATTTTCCAAATATCTCCGGCACCCATTGTGATTATCATATCCCCCTCTTTGAGAATTGCCTTGACTTTTTCAAAAATTATTTCTTTATCCAAAGTTGGAATATAGCTAACATTCTTGTGTCCGGAAGAAATTGCGGCATCAGCAATTAATTTGCCCGTAACACCTTCAATGGCTTTCTCTCGAGCAGGATAAATATCTGTTATAATTAATACATCTGCATTATCAAAAGATCTGCCAAATTCTTTAAAAAATGTTTGTGTTCTTGTAAAAGTATGTGGTTGGAACAAACAAACAATTCTTCTATTCCAACCCGAATGAGCTCCTTGCAAAGTTGCCTTTATCTCGGTCGGATGATGTGCATAATCATCAATTACCAGAATACCATCTTTCTCGCCTTTAATTTCAAATCTCCTGAAAACACCTGCAAACTCCGAAAGAGATTCTTGAATTGTATTAAAATCAATTCCTAATTCTAAGCTTACAGAAATAGCCGCTAATGCGTTTTTGATATTATATTCTCCGGGAATATTAAGTTTTACATCACCTAAAAGTTCCCCGAATTTTGTAACAGAAAATTCCGATGAATTTTCATTGTATTTAATATTTTCCGCCGATATATCCGAATTACGAGAAAGACCAAAAGTAATAACTTTTTTCTTTATTCGAGAAATAATCTCTTTAACACCAATATCATCTAAACAAACTGCGGCAAAACCATAAAATGGAATTTTATTAACAAATTCAACAAATGTATCTTTCAAATCATCAAAATCTTCATAAATATCAAGATGTTCTTCCTCAATATTATTTATAACGGCAATTGAAGGTGTAAGTGTCAGAAAAGATCTGTCATATTCATCAGCTTCTACAACAGTCCAATCACCATCACCTAAACGTGCATTTGTGCCTCCGAGACCGTTCAACCTACCACCTACAATAACAGTAGGATCAAAATTTGCTTTCATCATAATTAATCCGCAAATAGAAGTTGTCGTTGTCTTGCCGTGAGTTCCCGAAATAGCTAAGCAATAATTCAATCTCGTTGCTTCCGCAAGCATTTCGGCTCTTCTCAATATTGGAATATTTTTACTCACAGCCTCAATTGTTTCAACATTTTCCTTAGGATTAACAGCGCTTGAATAAACTACAACTTCGGCATCGCTAACATTTTCCGCTTTATGCCCTATAAATATTTTTGCACCCTTAGATTCGAGATAATCAGTATTTTCCGATTGATTCAAATCAGAACCGCTGACTTCAAACCCCTGCTTCAATAGAATTTCAGCTATTCCACTCATTCCAATACCACCAATTCCAACAAAATGTATTTTCTTTATAACTGTAAACATTTGTGCTCCATATTAAATTATATAATAATCCGGTCTTCTATCAGTAAAAATATCATTCATTTCATTAAATGATTTATCACGTGTTTTCTCGGGAAATATTTCCGCCCTTATAATTTTTTCGTTTTCTATTTGAGCAGAATCCAAAACCTCCCCGTTAAAATTGTAGATTGCTGAATCACCGTTAAAAATCAATTTTTCATTATTCCTTTTTTCACTTCCGATGCGATTGATAACAGCGAAATACACTTTATTTTCAATCGCTCTGGCGGGCATTACTTTTCGCCAAATATTCGTAACAAGATTAGAAGGACAAACAATAATATCTGCACCTAATAAAGCTAAAGAACGGGAAGCTTCAGGAAATCGCCAATCATAACATATCATTGTTCCTATTTTAATATCCCTTGACTTATCCTCAATAACAAAAAATCCCGTGTCTCCTTCTGAAAAACAAAATCTCTCCTTATAAAACAAATGTGTTTTCCTATATACTTTACTTAATTGTTTATCGGGAAATATTATAGCCGCTGAATTATAATATCTATTTTCATATACTTCTGCAAATCCGAAAATAATTATTTTGTTTTGCTGAGTTGCTAATTTCTGGATATTATTGACAGTATGACCGTCAAATTTTTCAGCAACAATTTTTACTTCCTGTTCATTCTGAAAAAAATATCCCGTTGTAGAAAGCTCAGGAAAAATAATTATATCAGAATTAATATCACTTATATAAGTTATGATTTTATTAATATTTTCTTCTTTCTCACCGAATACCGGTAAAAATTGTACGCCTGAAATAAACATATTTTTATCCTCTGATTTTAAATGAATGATTAAAATAATAAAAAAATTGATACGTTAGACAATCGTTGAACAGTTAAGTCAATTTTTTTATTTATTTTTTGAATTGGATAAATATTTGGAACAGGTGAAGAAAATGACAAAATGACTATTTTTTTTATTTTTACTAAGTAGTTCTGATATTTACTAGTTAAATATTGTATTGACTTTCTGTTAAATAATTATTTTTTGTTTTTAGAGAAATATTTTGTTTCTTTGAAAAAATAAAGTGTGTAATTTTATGCACACTTATATTTTTATGTATTGAAATTACTTTGAAAATGAGGTTTCAGTTTAATATATACTTAATATTGTTTGTTTGAGAATAGGAAAAATAGCTTAATGCGAGAAATAAAATTACTTCATGACCTAAAAATAATATCTTCTAAGGTTATTATTTTGTTTATCATAATTTCTCTAAGCTCTTTTTATAGTCCGTCTGTAAATTCAGCTCAGAGAAATACAACAACTTCTATAACAGGTAAAATTAAAACTAAAAAAAGAATTTTACGGTATAGACCAAGACGAAGAAGACACAGAAGAAGACATTATAATCCTGTTAAGACAAGATTACAAGCAATTGCTATGATTAGAACGTCTGAAAAACTTTCAGATTTAGCCGGATTAGAACCTATTTTAAATGGAGTACCATCTAATATTGATGCCGAAACTGAAGAAGAAATTCCTGACGAAGTTATTGATTATTCAATTGATAATGTCGATGAAACCGATACATTGGTAGAGCATTATGATATCAACACATTTAAAACTTTATGGCTTTCTTATGTTGATGATGGTAAATCCGATGATTTCACTGATGGCGGTATTAACAAAAAAGACTTAATTAGTGCAATTATAAATTGGCTCGGCACTCCATATAAATTTGGTGGGCAAACACATGTGGCTATTGATTGTTCTGCATGGACTAGGGCAATTTATTCTGAAGTTTGTGGTATGAATTTACCAAGAACTGCAAGATATCAAATTCATTTAGGAGAAAAAGTCAGCAGAGCTGAGCTTGAATTTGGGGATATGATTTTCTTCCATACTTACTCATATAGATTTGCTTCTCATGTTGGTATTTATTTAGGAGACGGTTTGTTCGCCCATGCAAGTTCTACTTATGGAGTTACCGTGTCTTCATTAAATGCTCATTATTATACTTCTCACTTCATTGGTGGCAGAAGATTGTATTTGAATGACACTGATCGTTATGTAAATAATATTGATAATAACAGTTCAGAATAGATATTTCCCACATAATATTTTTTATAATAAAGCGGATTTTTTCCGCTTTTTTTTATACTTTTGAATTATTGATTTGTTTGTTTTTTTGATTTATGGAGTTTTTAATGAAGTTGTTCCTTACAGCTGATGGCGAAAACCTAAAAAATCATATTGATTCGAGCTTCGGCAGATGTAGTTTTTTTCTTCTTTATGATACGGAAGATGATAGTTACGAATTTATCGAAAATATTCATAAAGACGAACAAGCCGCTGTTGGTGCTGCTGTTGCACAAGAAGCAATTGATATTGGAGCTAATGCCGTAATTTCTCTCAATCCCGGTCCTCGTGCTTTTAAAATGTTAAAAGAAGCAGGTTTAGATGTTTATCATATTAATAGCGGTGACAAATTATCTGATGTGCTTGATTCTTTCTTACATAATGAATTAATTCCTTTGGATTCCTATTTGCCTATACACAAATAATTTTTACATATTAAATATTAAGGTGTTAAATTTTGGATGCAAACCGGTTGGAAAATGTAAAGCAGGCTTTTAATGCTTATTTGAAGACAAATATAGATTCAGGATTTCAAAATTTTTTAAAATCTATGAATAATGATGAATTAGAAACTTATTTTTATTTTGAAACTCATAGAGCTAATCAATATATTCAAGAAATATCACTGGATAAAGAAAATCCTGTTACAATAAATGATTTGAAAGATAAATCCGCAAAGAACAAATTACCTTTGGGACACGTAAGGTCTAATAGGGCTATTAAATCATTAATTAAATTTTGGGATATGTTTGGGAACTTGCCTAAGCCTTCTTTAGAACTAAAACAGAGTATAATTGATAAACATAATCAATTTATACGAGAGCTAACGCAAGAAGAAAAAGAATTTGTAATTAATTGCTGATAGTAATGAAAACGGTAGGTTTAATTGGTGGTATGAGTTGGTTGACTACGTCGCATTATTATACACAAATTAATAAAATCGTCAACAAAGAACTTGGCAACAATCACTCTGCAAAATGTCTAATTCAATCTTATGACTTTGCCGAAATTGAGAATTTACAAAATACAGGCAAATGGAATGAAATATCGAATAAAGTATTGGAAAGCTCCCGGAACCTTATAAATTGTGGAGCCGATATTATAGCTCTATGTTCCAATACAATTCATATTGTCGCCGACGAAGTTCAAGAAAAAATAAATATTCCTATTATAAACATAATTGATGCAACAGGCGAAAAAATCAAATCCCGAAATATCAACAAATTGCTTCTACTCGGTACTAAATTCACTATGGAAAAGAATTTCTATATTGATAAATTAGAAAATCATTACGGATTAAATATAGAAGTGCCTGATGCCAATGGTAGAAATTTTATTAATGGACTTATTTTTGGAGAATTATCAACCGGATTAATCAATCAAAAATCAAAAAACAAGCTGGTTTCAATCATCAATAATTACGATACCGAAGGAATAATTCTTGCTTGCACCGAGCTACCGATGATAATTAAAAATGCAGATATAAATTTACCTCTGTTTGATACAAGCCAAATTCATATTGATAAAATCATTCAGACTATTTTATAGTATAAGCACTATAAACTTCTCTGAATAAATAGCCAGCATCAGTATAACGCCATATTAAGCTATTTTCTTTTAGCTCATCAATTACAAATGAATAATTCGAAGTGTGTGATGTATCTTTTTGAATATTTATTTCAACAATATTTGTTTTTTCATTTAATGACCAATCGCCTTGAAACAAAATTTCACCTGTCTTCAAATACATTGTTAGTCTAAGATTTTTACTAAATTCAATTCTATTACCAATTAATTCCGATTGCAATTCTCCATCTCTATATGCAGAATCCAAGACCCAAGTCCGAGTAAGCAATTCTGTTTTGGATTTAGTTGGTGTATCGGTAGAGTTTTCGTTGCAAGCATAGAAACCAAATAACATAATAATTGATAAAATTGCAATTAATGATTTCATTTTTCAATTTCCCAATAAATTTGACATTCTTTCAAATATAAAATAATAAATTTATCAATACAATGTATTGCTATAGTTATTACTAAAACTATTACTTTAAATATTACTTTAAATGAAATTCTATCGGTTTTTTGTTTCGATTATTTTATGATAAGCATCTAAAATTTGTTGCGAATTAACCTTCCAATCGTGTTTTTCAACAGCTCTTCTTCGTGCTTCTTTGCCTAATCTATTCGCTAAATCTTTATCATTATAAATTTGAAATACTTTTTCAGCAAGTTCTTCCGGTTGATTCTCCTCATGAAGTAAACCGTTAACTCCGTCTTCAATTACAACTCCTTGTTGTCCGACGTTACTTGCTACAATCGGTTTTCCCATTGCCATATATTCAAATAATTTCACTGGTGAATTAAAAAACTCATTATCCGCATTATTTACACAAGGTGAAAGCAACACATCGCAAGCAGATAAATAATTGGGAATAGTTTTAAATGGAACAAAACCGGTTATTATTATTTTATCGTTAACATTATCTCTTTTCGTTATTTCTTCAATTTTGGGACGTAAATTGCCATCACCTACAAATAAAACAACTGCGTTCGGTATTCTTTTAACAATATATTTAACCGCTTCGGCAAGCACTTCTACGCCGTGCCAATGACCGAAAGTGCCTGTATATCCCACAACAAATTTATCTTCAATACCCAATTGCTTTTTTAGACCGCCGTCTGTTATCTCCGGTGAAAATTGGTCGGGGTGAACTCCATTAGGAGCAACAATGATTTTTTCGCCATCTACTCCGTATTCAATTAATTGTCTTTTCAGTGCATCGGATACAACGATAATGGCATCGCTACTTTGCAATTGAATTTCTTCGGCTAACTTCAATAATTTTGCAAAATAAAGTTTGCCCCAGTTTTTTTTAACCCAGTATTCAATACCGTCCACGTGGAGAATGAAGGGAATGCCCAAATCCTTTTTGAGTTTAGCACCGCCGTAATGGAAATCGTGATGATGTTGATATATAAAATCAGGTTGTTCTTTTTCAATTATCTTTTTAATTGCTTTTATCGAACGTGAATTATAATGAGGTGCCAACACTTCGGGAAAATTTCTGAAAATTTTAGAATAAGGTATTTGATATAGTTTCACTCCTTCTGGCAGAACCATAGGACCACTCGAAACATAGACAACATTATGTCCCAATTTTTGGAAACCTCTTATTTTGCCGACGTGCAATGAAACAGTGCCACCTTCGGTCAAAGCACCGTAGAATTCAGTTCGCCAAAACATTACTTTTATTTTTTCTTTGTCAGATACCATTTCATCACTGGAAATTTTAAATATGAATAAATTACAACAAAGAGAGAAGCTATTGCTTCAAGAACTATCAAAGGAATTTCAACAAAGAAGAATCTGAAAAAACCGAATTTCTTTTGTTTGCCGTCCTCGTCAATAATTGCACCTTTGAAGAAGCCTGATAGCAGAAAATACAATTTCATAAAGAAATGGAACCTTTGATAATCGAGTTTTATACAGCCGAAATAAACATTTTCATAATTATTGTTCTTCATAAGATTCAAAATGAATTTATCTTGTGCAAGTTTTTTATCATCAATTTTGACAATGTCCACATCATCAGGATTGAAATGATGAACCTCGCATAATCTCTGTTTCTTTGCATCAAGAAGAATAATTAATTTCATTATAATATTTTTTGTTTATCAATAATCGCCACAAAAATAAGAAAATAAAATAAAATTATTGCTAAATTGCATTTTTAATGATTTGTTAAGTTATTATATGCAATATTATTTTCCTTAATAATTTTCCAATTAGCAACGTAGTTGCGGTATCTTTGTAGAATTTTATATTCTCAATTATTTCATTA
>CAZVPQ010000094.1:0-7622 GCA_964628675.1 uncultured Hyphomicrobiales bacterium
ATTTTATAAATTAGCAACTTAATTATTTACAAATTTGAAATAAGAATTTAATAATAAATTTTGGGTAAAAATGTTAACAGATTTTGGTATCGTTTTGCTCTTTATAATCACGGGCTTTGTTTTTGTAGCTCTTGGTTTAATAACTGCGGCTTTGATAAGACCAAGCCATCCTAATCCTGTAAAGCAGTCAACTTATGAGTGCGGTGAAGAATTAATCACCGGTTCACCTTGGATTAAATTCAATGTTAGATTCTATGTTATAGCATTAGTTTTTCTATTGTTTGATGTGGAAACAGTTTTTCTATTGCCTTGGGCAGTAGTGTTCAAACAATTGGGTTGGTTTGCTTTTGGCGAGATGATAGTTTTTGTCGTCATTTTATTAGCAGGTCTTGCTTATGTTTGGGTCAAAGGTGATATTGCTTGGGAAAAACCAAAACCTTATGTTCCGAAGTTAAAAGATTTAGTAATAACAAAAAAATAAGATTTAAGTATAAGGAGAATTATGGGGCTATTAAATAAATTAGGTGATCCTTATGATGCAGGAGGAATTGTCCTTGGTACTGTCGAGGACATATTGAATTGGGGACGTTCAAAATCAGATTGGTATTTGCAATTTGGTTTGGCTTGTTGTGCTATTGAATTTATGGCTGTGAATGCTCCGCATTTTGATTTTATGAGATTCGGCACTATACCGAGAACAAGTCCGAGACAAGCTGATTTTATTATTATTTCGGGTACGGTTACTTTGAAAATGGCAGAAAGAATCAAGAGATTATATGAGCAAATGTCTGAACCAAAATATGTTATATCTATGGGTTCATGCTCTAATAGCGGTGGTCCTTATTGGAATTACGGCTACCATGTTTTAAAAGGAGTTGATAGAATTATTCCTGTTGATGTTTATGTGCCGGGTTGTCCTCCAAGACCGGAAGCTTTGGAAGAAGGAATGATTATGCTTCAAAAGAAAATCAGACATGAAGCAATCTTTAATAAAAGAAAAAGACTTGCCGAACAAGATAAACTTGCGATGCAGGACAATAAATAAAAGGATTAATTATTAGAATATTTTGTACTTTTTGAAAATAAATTATGCAAGCACAAGAGATTTTCGACATATTAAAAGAAGAATTTAGCGATGCTGTCATTGAATTGACTGACGAATTACCAAGTGAACCGTTTATAACTGTTGACGGCTCTAAAATTGAAGATATAGCTTTATTTTTAAGAGATAAAGATACTCTGAATTTTGACTATCTGGTTGATTTGTGTGGTATGGATTACGGCGAAAACTTTGGCGTTGTCTATCACCTTTATTCAATGAATCATAAACATAGAATTGTTATCAAAGCATTAGTGCCAAAAGATAATCCTAATGTTCCTACGGTAGAAAATGTATGGAGAACAGCAGATTGGCACGAACGAGAAGCTTGGGATATGTTCGGTATTAAATTCGACGGTCATCATAATATGATTAGAATATTAACTCCTTATGATTGGGACGGACATCCTTTGAGAAAAGATTATAAAACACCTGATGAATATCACGGTATGAAAGTTCCATATTAATAAATTAGAAATGAAATTGATTAAATAAATACAGGCTTAGATTGTGGGAGAACTTAAAAAAATAGATATTGATTATAGTCAGCTTGATTCGGATAGGATGAGGCTGAATGTAGGTCCACAGCATCCTTCAACTCATGGTGTTTTAAGATTGGAAGTTGAAGTTGACGGCGAGATTGTAACTGATGTAGTTCCTCATATTGGGTATCTGCATCGTTGTTTTGAAAAGCATGCCGAAAATCTTGAATATTTCCAAGTAGTGCCTTATATTGATAGATTAGATTATATTTCGTCTATGAATAATGAATGGCCCTATATAATGGGTATTGAAAAGATGATGGGACTTGAAATTTCCGATAAAGTTGAATATTTAAGAGTTATCGTAGCTGAGCTAAATCGTATTGCAAATCACCAAATAGCAATAGCAACTTTCGGTCTTGATGCAGGTGCATTTACTCCTCTTCTGTGGTTGTTCCGCGACAGAGAGTATGTTTTGGCGATTTTGGAGAAATTATCCGGTGGCAGATTGCTTTATAATTATTTCCGTGTCGGTGGAATGGCGGCAGATATCTATCCTGATTTTAAGCAAGATGTTTTAGATGTTGTCAAGCAAGTCAGAAAAACAATGCCTGAAATTTTGGACTTGTTAATAAAAAATAAAATTTTCATTGATAGAACAGCTAATGTTGGCGTTTTACCGGCAGATGTTGCTATTAATTACGGTTGCACAGGACCTATGTTAAGAGGTTCCGGGGTTCCTTATGATTTAAGAAAAATAGAACCTTATTCAATTTATGATAGGTTTGATTTTGATGTGCAAGTTGGAAAAGGTGAATTAGGTACTTTGGGTGATTGCTGGGACAGAAATATTGTAAGATACAGAGAAGTTTTGGAAAGTTGTAAGATTTTGGAACAAGCTGTTGAGCAAATGTCGACTGATGGTGATGTCAGAGAAGCTATACCGAAAAAAGTTCGTCCAGCCAAAGGCGAAATATATTCAAAAGCCGAAAATCCGAAAGGCGAATTAGGATTTTACATTGTAAGCGACGGTAAGAATAAGCCGAGCAGAGTTAGAGCAAGGGGAGCAAGTTTTGTAAATCTTTCTGTTTTATCCGATATATCAAAAGGCTATATGTTCGCAGATTTGATTATGATATTGGGTAGCATAGATATTGTTCTTGGTGAAGTTGACAGATAATTTTAATAACATAACAATTAGACGGAATGGAACTAAATTTTTTATATAACTTGATTGACAACATACCATTGACCATATTATTGATAATAGTTGTGCCATTGGTGTTTGTCGTTGTTTATGCATTGATTGCAATTCTCGGTGAGTTAAAAATTGCTTCTTTTGTTCAGGAAAGACTCGGGCCTATGAGAACTGGTTGGAAGGGAGTATTCCAGCCGGTAGCTGAAGTTGTTAAGTTATTACAGAAAGAAGATATTACTCCTGATGCAGCAGATAAACCTTTATTTAACCTTGCACCTTTCTTGATGTTCGCGGCGGCTTTTGCAGGATTTGCGGTGATTCCGTTTAGCTCGGCATTTGCACCTACTAATATGGATTTAGGTTTATTCTATATTTTCGCAATTAGTTCATTAGGTGTTGTCGGCTTGGTGATGGGCGGTTGGGCATCTAATAATAAATATTCTTTGATGGGTGCTATGCGTTCCGCCGCACAAATCATAAGTTATGAAATACCTGCGGCTATGGTTATTCTATCAATAGCTGTTTTAGCAGGTTCTTTAAATATAAATACAATCATAGCCAATCAAGATGGTGGATTTTGGAATTGGTATATATTCGGCGGTCCCGGACCTATTACTAAATTATTAGTAATTCCTTTTACCTTGGCACTCGGCTTGATATATTTGATAGCAACCTTAGCAGAAACTAATAGAACTCCTTTCGATATACCGGAAGGAGAATCGGAAATTGTAGCAGGTTATCATACGGAATATAGCGGTATGAAATTCGCAATGTTTTTCTTTGCCGAATATACTAACATCTTCATTGTTTCGGCATTGATGACAATAATGTTTTTCGGTGGTTGGACATCTCCTTTCGGTGATTTTCTCGGTGGTCCGGGTTGGGGGGCAATGTGGTTTATATTAAAAGCGTTTTTCTTTGTTTTTGTATCAATTTGGTTAAGATGGACATTGCCGAGATTGAGGGTTGACCAATTGATGTATATGAATTGGAAAGTAATGGTTCCTTTTGCATTTGTTTGTTTTTTTGCAATCGGATTATTTGTGATGTTGAGATAAAGAGTTATTTTCTATTGATTTTTTTAATGAAATGTAAAACTTAGATTAGTATATTATGGCAAAATATTTTAAAAGTGTTTGGCTTGGAGTTTACACGGTTCTTGTGGGGATGAGGTTAACTTTAATACATTTATTCAAGAGGAATGTAACTGTTCAATATCCCGACGAGCGATACCCGATACCGGATAATGCACGCAATAGGATTTATGTAGATATGGATTTATGTGATGCTTGCAATAGATGTGCAAGAGCGTGTCCGGTTGATTGTATTACCGTTGAAGGCATTAGAGCAATACCGGGTGAAGCTAAATTGTCTAATGGAGACAAAAGAAATCAATGGGTTGCAAATTATCAAATTGATTTTGCAAAATGTTGTTTTTGCGGTTTGTGTATTGAACCTTGTCCGAGCAATGCCAATACGATGACTGTGGAATTTGAATATTCTACGGAAAACAGAGATGATTTAATATATACTTTTTCTAAAATGACTCCTGAGGAGATAAAAGAGAAAAAAGAAAAGTATGAAGTATTTCAAGCGGAAAAGAAAAGAAAAGCCGCTGAAGCAAAAGCAAAAAAAGAAGCCGAAGAGAAAAACAAATCGGCGGAAAATAGTAATTAGAAATTAATTAAATAAATTTATATAGTGATTTAAATTATGAATTATTTGATACCAATAGCATTTTATAGTTTTGCAGCGTTGATACTTTCATCGGCGTTAGTTGTAGTGTTTTCCAAAAAGATAATATATTCTGCTTTTGCTTTATTGTTTACTTTTTTTGGTGTAGCCGGAATATATGTATTGCTAAATGCTGATTTTATCGCCATTACTCAGATAATGATATACGTCGGTGGTATATTAGTGCTTATCATTTTTGGTGTGATGCTAACTACTAAAATCTCGAATGTTGATATTAAAGAAGGTTTATCCGGAAAACTTCAGAAGAGTTTCGCAGGTTTAATTGTTGCAATTATTGCAATCACCTTAATTATTTTATATAAAAATGTTAGTTGGGCTGTTAATAAAGTGCCGGAAGTAAAAACAACTATAACATCAATCGGTAATGCTTTATTAACTCGTTATTTACTTGGTTTTGAAGTTGCTTCTGTCTTATTGCTTATCGCAATAGTGGGAGCGGCATTTATAGCAAGAAGAAAGTAAAATTGAATTAGGATTTATTATGGAAATAGGTTTAACTGCATATTTGGTTTTAGGGGCATTACTTTTCTCATTAGGGCTATATGCTATTATCACGAGGAAACATGCAATACTTGTTTTAATGGGATTAGAACTTGTTCTGAATTCGGCCAATATTAATTTCCTTGCGTTTTCAAAGTTCGGCGGTATGAATATTGACGGTCAAATTGCCGCCATTTTTGTAATTATTTTAGCTGCCGCTGAAGCCGCAGTGGCTTTGGCTATTATTTTGAATATTTATCAGAATTTCAAAAATGTAAATATTGATGAAATCAATGAATTAAAGGATTAGTTTTAAAGGAAATAATTTAGTAATAGTAAGAAATATATAGAATTATGGCATCAGAAACTTTATTACTTATAGCAGCGATTATAATATTGTTACCTTTATTGGAATTTGTTTTCCTTGGCTTTTTTGGCAAGAAAATAGGAAGACCAAGTGCTTATATAGGTGTTTCGATATTAGGTATTGATGTAATATTAGCAAGCATTGTTTTATATACAAAATTGGTAACTTATGCAAATGTTCCGATGATTCAAACTAAATTTACTTGGTTTTCATTGGGAAATATAAGTTTTGATGTCGGTATAGGGATTGATAATCTTGCCGCATTAATGCTTATGGTTGTTGTAATTATCAGTTTTTTGGTTCATGTGTTCTCGATTGAATATATGAAAGGAGACACAAGGTTTTCGAGATATTATTCCTATTTAGGTATATTTAGCTTTTCGATGCTTGGGATAGTGTTTGCAAACAACTTTTTGTTTATGTATGTATTTTGGGAACTTGTAGGATTAAGTTCTTACTTATTAATTGGATTTTGGTATGAGAAAGATTCTGCCGCTAATGCAGGCAAGAAAGCTTTTCTTGCAAATAGAGTTGGCGATTTCGGTTTTTTAATCGGAATTCTTACCGTTTATTTCACTTATGGTACCTTTATGTATGATGGGGTATTCGGTGGTATAGCTTCAGGAGTTCTCCCTTTTGGTAGTGGTACTATGTTGACTGTTATGGGTGTTTTGATTTTTGCCGGTGCTATTGGCAAATCTGCTCAATTCCCTTTGCATGTTTGGTTACCTGATGCTATGGAAGGTCCGACACCTGTTAGTGCCTTAATTCATGCCGCTACAATGGTTGCCGCCGGTGTTTATTTGGTCGCAAGGGTTTTCCCGTTGTTTACAGCCGATGCTTTAACTTTTATAGCTTATATCGGAGCAATTACGGCGTTTATGGCGGCAACAATAGCGCTTACTCAAACAGACTTTAAAAAGGTTCTGGCTTATTCTACCGTTAGCCAGTTAGGTTATATGGTTATGGCATTAGGTGTTAGTTCCTATACAAACGGCTTATTCCATTTAATGACACATGCTTGGTTTAAAGGTGGTTTGTTTTTAGCCTCCGGTTCCGTAATTCATGCAATGCATCTTTCAATGAATAAAGCACATAATCACGGTATTGACCCTCAGGATATAAGAAATATGGGTGGGTTGAGAAAGACTATGCCATGGACATATATTACATTTTTAATTTTTACTTTATCAATTTCAGGAGTTCCTCTTTTCTCAGGATTTCTATCTAAAGACGGAATATTAGCTGGTACTTTTGCATTCGCCGAGTTAACCGGTGGCATAAATTGGCTTATTCCGATATTAGGTTTCGGAGCGGCGGGGATAACTGCTTTTTATATGCTGCGGCTAACAATTTTAGCTTTCCACGGTAAACACAAATCCGACATAGCCGCTAATACAAAAGAAAATAAATTTGTTATTGTATTTCCTTTGGTTGTATTGGCGTTCTTATCTTTTTGGTTTGTTTATACTCCAAATCCATTTGATTCCGCTGAGGGTTGGATGCCCAAGGTATTGCAACAGCCCAAAACCGTAGTCCCTGCGAAATATCAGTTCGATTTTGTGATGCCATTTGATAAAACTCCGAGTAAATATATTGCTGTTTATCAAAAAGAAAGAGGTATTGAGCCAACCGAAGTAGCTCTAACTAATAATGAAATTGTTGAGCATTCCGAAACAACAGAAGCTCATCACGAACATCATCACGGAATGAATCAATTCGCTGAAACATTGCACGAAGCTCATATTCCAGCTATGATTTTGTCATTATTATTGGCAGGATTCGGGATTTTATTAGCTTTTATGTTCTATCAATTTAAGATATTCAATGCTGACAATATGGCTAAGCAATTTGGCAAGTTATATACATTCAGTTTAAATAAATGGTATTTTGATGAAGTCTATCAAGCTACTGCTATTAACGGTACTGTTGGATTAGGTATGGTGATGGCTATGTTTGATAATAAAATTATTGACGGAATAGTTAATTTGACAGCTGTAATTACAAGGAATTTCGGTTATTTTATAGGATACTTTGATAATTACGTTGTTGACGGTTTTGTTAATTTGGTTGCGAATGTAACAGGTGGTTTAGGTGCGATTTTCAGAAAAATTCAAACTGGTAATGTACAGAGCTACGTAGTTATGGTGCTATTAGGGATAATGATCCTAATATATTATTTTGTTTAAGAAAGTTTTTTGATAAAATAGCTTTTAAATTAATTTTTAAGCTGAAATAAAT
>CAZVPQ010000095.1:0-7576 GCA_964628675.1 uncultured Hyphomicrobiales bacterium
AATTATTTTTTTATTAATATTTTTTACTTATCAACATTCTATAAGTCAATTTAATAAAGTTCATAGGCAGAAGAGTTCTTTTTTCTTTGATGCTATTTTTTTTCAAGCAAATAATAAATTAGACAGCAGGATTGATTTTTTTACTTTGATTCCTTATCAACTTTTAACATTTGAAAATAATAATAATAAATTTGTTGCACAATTTGAACTGATAATAGATATTAAAGATTCAAATAATAGAAAAGTAAAAGATGAATCTATTAAACGTCAAGTATTTGCCGACAGCTACTATGAATCCCAAGGCGGGAGCGGTGAAGTTGAAAAGTATGTAAAGTCATTCTTTTTAAATGCCGGTAAATATTTTATTGAGATTACTTTAGTAGATGATATTTCCGGCAAAAGTTTTACAAAATCTCGCGAACTTACAGTAATTCACTTTAAGAATTATAATTTTTCAGTTAGTGGTATTATGCTGATTAGTTCAATAGAAGAAAACAATGGTAAATATAAAATCACACCACATATTGATGATAATATTGGAATGTTAAAGAAAGGTTTTTTCATTTTTTTTGAATCATATAACAATTTATTAAATATGCAGAAAGTTGATTTTGCTTATGAAATAATCAATGGGAAAGATAAAATTATTAAGAAAAGCAATAGATTCACAGAAGATGTTAGTAAAAATATTTCTCAACATTATTTAAAAATTCAATTTCCCGAAAATGCTGATCAAGGTATATATAAAATAAAACTCATTGCTTTGAAACATTCAGACTCAACTAACTATTCGAAAAGTGATTATTTAGCTATTACCGAAAGATCAATTAAATTCTATCGCCAAATTTCAGGATATTATGTTAATGAAATTGAACAGGCGATAAAATATCTTAGATATGTAGCTAACCAAAGCGATATTGAATATATTGAAGCCGGTTCAAATAAAGCGGAAAAGCAAAAGAGATTTGAGGAATTTTGGAAATCACTTGACCCATCACCAAATACGCAAAGGAATGAAGCTTTTGATGAATATTTTTCAAGAGTGAATTATGCTAATAAAAATTTTAAATCTTATAATCAAGGTTGGCTTACTGATTTGGGTATGGTTTATATTATTTTTGGACCTCCCGATTATATAAATAGAACTACTTCTCAGTATGGTCAAGCTATTTATATCAAATGGACTTATTTGAACGGGCGTGAATTTGTTTTTGTTGATACTTCGGGATTAAAAGATTATAGATTAGCTTCTACTTTCCCGATAACTGAAAAATATCATTATAAGCATTAATTGATTGTTGTTTTTATGATTTATTATTAAAATTAACTATTAGATAAGGAATCACTATTAATTATGAATAATACAATTGTAATAATACCTGCCGCAGGTATCGGTAAAAGATTTGATAATCATATTCCTAAACAGTATTTTGATTTGAATGGGATTCCTATTCTTATTCGGACACTTAAAACTTTTGATTTAATTCCTGAAATTATAAAAGTTATTCTTGTAATTGACCCTGAATGGCAAAGTTTTGTTGAAAATAAAAATTTTAAATTCAAAGTCGAAAAAACTCCCGTATTTGTCAAGGGTGGAAAAGAAAGACAAGATTCGGTAGCTAATGCTTTGTTTTCAAATCACTTGTCGAATGCTGACATAATACTTATTCACGATGCCGTCAGACCTCTCTTTTCTGTTGATTTATGTCACAAAGTTATTGCTGAAACAAAAAAATATGGTGCGGTTATACCTGCTATCAAGCCCACTGATACAATTAAAATTATTGATGAGAATGATTTCGTAAGCAAAACAATAGACCGTTCTATATTGAGAACTATTCAAACACCGCAAGGTTTTAAAAAAGATATTTTATTAATCGCTTATAAAAATGCAAAAGCTAAAAAGTTGTTATTTACTGACGATGCGTCTTTGGTAGAAGCTATTGGACAGAAGGTAAAAGTTATAAATGGCGAAGTAACGAATATTAAAATTACAACGCCTTTTGATATACAAATTGCTGAAAAATTCGATGCATATTTTAGGAGTAAAAAATGAAAGAAAAAGATTTGTTGAAAATCACTGACAAAATGGATTTGCAAGGCAAAAAGAAATTTATTTTGAAAAACGGTATTCTTTGGGGTTTGTTTATGTTTGTTGTTATGACAATATTTCAAACTTTTTTTGATATAGTTACTAATCATATTAGTTTTTTCACTTATATTGCTTCTAAACATTTCTTGTATTTAATAATTGCAGGTTTAATTTTATTTCCGCTGTTGGGTTATTTTTTCAAGTTATGGGAATGGGAATATCATCACAAGAAAAAAGAAAAAATGATGAGAAATAAATAGTTTTTAATTGCAGAATTTCATTTAACAAAAAATTTTAATGAAACTCTTCTTTTAATTTTATTTTTATAAAATATGTGCCTGTTGCAAAATCTTTTATATTGATGTAAGTATTTTCGATTGAATTTCCAATTAGTTTCGTTATCATCAAATTCATTAACAGAAAAGGTCATTAACGGAATAGGTGCGGGTATTCTTTTTCACGATTTTGGAAGGAAAGAATTTTTGGATTTTGAATTACTCCATTGCGAATTTCTATTGCTTTCGAAATAGTTTTACTATTTTCCCATACTTTTTGTCCTCCAATAACTTTCGAAAGAAATGGTATTAATGCTTCTGAAATTACCCATGTGGCAGAATCCCAATAATAACTCGGGCTATGATCCACTGAATAATAAAATTTACCCGCTACTTTAAATATCGGGTGCTCAAAAGTTGTTGGTTTGGCACACCAAAAGCCCATTCCTTCATCACAACTTATATCAATAATAAGAGTTCCTTTCATCAATTTATTTGACTCTGCGGTATTTACAAACGTTTTGGGATTATCAACATCTTGAAGGGTTCCATTAATAATTATTTGTTTATCCGATAATGCTTCCACCAAGGGGTGGGTAGTGCCGTCAACCTCAATAACAGACATATTCCCTAAACCGTCATTCTCTATCTGTTTGAATAATATACCAGGTGCTTGTTGCCTTACTTCCGTTGACGGGCGAGAGGTATAGACTGTAATATCTTGAAATCCTTGACCTTGCAATGCATAGATTGCTCCGCGGCTCACCGAACCGAAACTTAAAACCGCTACTTTTCGCTGTTTGCCGTAATTGCCGTTAACTCCAATAAGACTTAGCGCATGATTAACACCTGCATAACCTGCCATTTCATTATTTTTATAAAATACATGCATTTTCTTAACAGACGTTTTGCTCCAAATATACATTGATTCCCATGCAATAAGGGTTAATTTTCTTTCAATAGCTATTTGAGTAATTTCTTTCTTCTCCACACAATGAGGCCAACCCCATATAATTGTATGCTCTCGTACCTGAGACAAATCTTTGACCATAGGTTTAGGTATTAGCACGCAATCAAAACCTTTCAGTATTTCTTTTCTCGGAGCAACTCGTCCTGATGTAAGTTCGGCTAAAGTGTTATCCTCCATACCAAATCTCAAACCGTATCCTTTTTCAAAAGTCATTTGTTTTCTCAATCTATGCGAGATGCGTTTTATATGTTCCGGATAAATTGCCACCCGTTTTTCGTTTTCTTTTAGTGAGCTTCCGATAACGCCTATAGTTAAGAGTTGTGTCATTTTGTTTTTCTTCTTTCTTTAATTGTTAAAACTTCATTTTCATATCTAAGTTACTCGAATATCAACAAATTAAGTATATAATATATATCGTGCTACTTGATTCTTAAATCTTGCTTAAAAATAATATATAGAATTTCTATTAATATTATCTATTTTAATACATTTTTGTCTTAAAATATAATAATGGAGGCTAATATTTCAGAAAATTGTTAAAATTTTAATCATTACCGTCTTCTAAAAACAATATACAAAAAAAATTAATACGAGTCTTTTAAAGTATATCTAATAATTAAATTAAATTTATACCTCCAATTCGCTAGTAAAAAGCAAATGGTTCGACTATGCTTAGTATGACTATACATTTGTTGCAAATTATGATTGATTAATTGTCACCATTATATATTGTTTTCGTTAAAATATTTTCCCTATATTGACACCAAAATAAAAGAAAGGTTTGGATCCTGAATAATATTTATCATTTGAATGTAAATAACTAATATCATGATAAATATCAGAAATATTGAACATTATTTTAGGCGATATTATCAAATTGGAAAAATACAAATCGTATCCAAAACCCAATTCCAACTCAATATTTGGATCTTCACGGGCTAATATTATTCCCACATTTTCCATAAATGTAATAGGGACGTTATCCAAAACTATTTTAGCAGCAACACCTATTGTTTGAATTGATTTATAACCGATTGTATTTTTGAAATAAATTCCAATTTCTGCTCTATCCCAACCAAATAAACCGGAATTATACCAGCTCGGAATACAGTATAAAATCGAAAATCCTATTTCATATAAAGGAAAATTCTTAGAATTATTTGCATCGCTGTAATAAAATCCTTTTCCCGGTAAAAAATTGTTGTCAATTGAAACAAATAATCTTTTATTAATCGGTGCGGGAAGATAATCGTAAACTTTTAATATATCACCATAATAAGAAGTTCCCGAATATTTTTGGACGGAATCTTTTTCATCACAAAATAATAAATTATAGCTCAAGAATAGAATTACGAGGATTAGCACATTTTTTTTCATTAAAAATACCTTTTCAATTTTATGACTTAGTATCTATTTAAAACGACTTAAATAAAAGAATATTATTTTATGAAAATTTTTAATGATTTAGTTTCATTTCCCGAATTCATTTTAATAAAATATACTCCCATTGGCAATTCGTTGAGTTTTATTAAAGTATTTTCAATAGAATTACCATTAGTATTTTGATGCAAAGTTTTCAGTCTTATTCCTAAAATATTAATAAGAGATATTTCGCAATTAACGGGTTTTGAAGAAGACCATTTTATGTTAATCTCTTGATTTTTATTTATCGGGTTGGGATAAACGCCATAAATCCTTAAAGAATTATTATTGTCGTTGCTCTCAACATAATTGGGAAATGCTCCAAGTTCAAAATATTTATTTTCGCCAAAAGGTATTTTTGTCTGCCAGCCCTTATTGTCAATTGCTGTGATATAGTACTGAAGAAATCGACTATTTTTATCAATCGGTAAATTAACAACTGCTCTACCAATTGAATCAACATTTAAAGAAATAGAAGTAAATCTATTATTAGGATTACTTCTATATAAAATTTGGCTATTTTCCAATTCCCAATCCTTATCCCATCTATCGCCAACTATTCTAATACTAATTCGAAGACTATCGGCATTGGGCAAATAAGTCTGTGGCTCGTGATAAATATAAGGTGCATTATTCCAAGCATATTCGGCAAAATATCTCAAATAACTATAATCATTTTGCCAAGTAGTGTACATCATACCTTTGAAATTATTTGTATGTTGTGTCCATTCTTTCCAGCGGCGTATTTGGTTTTCATCTTGGTCGTAAAAGGGTGCGGACATTTGCCTAAAACCTTTTTGTTCAAAGAAATTTAAGCTATTGAAAACAATACTGTCTTTATCCCTGCCGTTCCAATTCATCATTCCTATTGATTTGGGTATCAAATCGGCACTTCCTCTTAAATCACCATTGACAAGATAGTAATTGCCCGAAACAGCATTATGAAATTCATCAAACATATCTGACCAAACCCAAACATCTGCGTCTTTGTGATTTCTTTGAATAATATCATAACACTTGTTGACATTATCAGCTAAAATTTCAGCGGGAGTAAGATTTCTTGATTGGTCTCCATAATCCCAATTCATAGTTCTGATTTCATCGTGTTGCATAAAATAAGTATTTGCATTCAAAAGACTATCTAATATTTTAAATTCTTTTTCTATTATCTCGTAAACTTTTGGGTCGGACATAGTAACCATAACTTGGCTTGTGTGCATAATAATTTTGTGATAGTAAGAAATCAACAATGTATCGCCGTTATTAATATTGCCATTAGGCATAATTCCAAATGTCGGTGGTGTATGATAAGGGCTGTAAGTACTTAACATTGGGTCAATCAGACTATCGAAATCAACACTTTCCGTATAAGAAATATTTTGTGATTGATTTGTTACATTTACCGGTGTACCTTGCCTGCGTAATATATTAACAAAAGGCACTTCTTCGAAATTCAAATCGTCCCACCATATTTTGCCGTTTTTCGCTCCCCATACACCCCAATAAACATAGATGGAATCATTATCAAGAGTATTGAAAGTCATATCAACTTTTTTCCAACCGTTTGACGTTGAAGGAATATTTATATCATAAAATGAAAGATTTTGATGTGAAGTTTTACTTATGACTGCAATTGTAGGCAATCCGTCAGGGACTAAATTTTCAGTTCTAACCCAAGCTGAAATATGATAGAGTTTGAATTTCGAAGCTTGAACCAAAGCACAAATTCTGCCGTGTCCGTTGTTCGGGTCATATTCCGAAAAATTTTCCAATCTTATGCTTGCTTTTCCCGAATGCTTGACGATAGTATCAACAAAACTAATTTGTCCGGGTTTATCTATAAATAAAAATCCACTAAATTTATTATCCGAATAATTTTCAAATCCCGGATTTTGCAGTGATACATTTGATGAAGGAATAAACCTTGCCGTATCATTTTCAATATAAAATTTCTGATTTCTAACAGGTAGTCCCGAAGCTAAATTCGGGTCGTGAGAAAGTATAGCACTCGAATAACCGAATGGGAAAATATTAGGAATAAATTTAATATAATTTTCTTTGCAATATTTATCAAAAGACAACAAAGAATCATTATATTTAGGATATAAATCATCAAGACGATTAAACTTAGTATCGGATAGGGCAATAGCATTCAGCTTATACTTTGCGGAAGTATCAATAAGTTTTTTTAGCTCAGTAACATTTTTATCCACATATAAATTGCTCATTTTGAATACCCATCTATTGGGCATTGCGGGAGCGTCAATTATTCTGCAAGGCTGAATACCAATTGATTTTGAAAAAAGATTAATCACTTGCATTAATGTTGTTATTCCGTAATTTAAACCTAAACTATCGGAACCGCTTACAATTAATTGATTGGGCATAACATCAATGATATATCCTTCTTTGCCCGGGTAACTACTGTCAATACTAATTTTTTGGTCGTTTATATGAGTTAATAATTGATTTGTAAATTGATAATCCGGAGATAGCACAATCCCATTAACAATAGTATCTTTTTCATTCCAATAATTTATTGATAAAGAATCATAGCCGTTTTTCATCAATTCATTATTCAATCTATTAGCAAATCCAAGAGTTTTATCATTGATAAAAATTTTAGTTTCAGAATTAATTCTAAAAGTTGCTTTAAAATTATGCCTCAGATAGGATTGGCGAGGATGAGGAACTAAATCGTCTAAAAGATTTTGAGCAAAAGCAACATTTGAAAAAAAGAAGAAAAAAATTAGTACGAAGAAAATTTTCATAATAGTTAACCCCATAATATAATATTTTCAATTCCGAAATATACGA
>CAZVPQ010000096.1:0-7563 GCA_964628675.1 uncultured Hyphomicrobiales bacterium
TATTAAGAAATCATTATTTTAGCTATTATTATTAATGTAAATATTAAAAATACTATGGCAGATAAATCAATTGTTGTTTCAATAACCGGCGGTATTGGTTCGGGTAAAACTACTGTGGCAAATATCATAAGAGATATGGGATTTGTTGTGATTTCCTCCGATGATAATGCAAAATATTTGATGAATTCTAATGATGAAATTAAAAATAAATTAGTTAATCTCTTTGGCAAAGAAGTATATTCGGTAGATGGTAAATTGAACAGTAAATATTTATCGCAAAAGGTTTTTGGAGAAAGCGAAGAACATCAAAACAATTTACAAAAATTAAACCAAATTGTACATCCTTATGTTATTGATACGTTAATCCAAGAAGTTGCAAAATATGAAAACAAAGGTGAAAAATTTATTTTTGTAGAAAGTGCTTTGACTTATGAGGCAGGTCTCGAAGAAGGATTTGATTATATTATTGTTGTAGATGCCGACGAAGAGATAGCAATTAATAGAGTGATGCATAGGACAGGTCTATCGAAACAAGAAATATTATATAGAAATAAAAATCAAATATCACGACAAAGAAAAAAAGAAGTTGCCGATTTTGTAATTGACAATAATAGTAGTCTTGAAAATTTGAGTAAATCAACAAAGCTAATCATAGATATAATAACACAAATTTAATTCTTGATTATTTAATTCGGACAATATCTAAAATATCGAATAAGCTAAAAATTAAAGCAATAAAAAAGCTTTTATAAAATCGTCTAAATCACCATCCATAATTGCTTGTATATCAGGACGCTTAACTTCGGTTCTATGATCATTAACCATAGTATATGGTTGGAACACATAAGAACGTATTTGACTTCCCCATTCAATTTTCATTTTTTTCCCTTCAATAGCGGCTTTTTCTTTGGCTTCTTCTTCCAATTTTTTTTGGTATAACCTTGATTTAAGCATAGTCATAGCTCTTTCGCGATTTTGGAATTGAGAACGTTCCTGTTGACAAGATACGACAATTCCACTAGGAATATGTTTTAATCTTACAGCAGTTTCAACTTTATTTACATTTTGCCCGCCTTTGCCACCGGAGCGGAAAGTACTTAATTCTACATCGACCGGATTTATTTCAATTTCAACATCTTTTTGAATTTCAGGATAAACATACACAGAAGCAAAAGAAGTATGACGTTTGGCGTTTGAATCGAATGGAGAAATCCTGACGAGTCGATGAACACCGCTTTCAGCTTTTAAATAACCATAAGCAAATTTGCCTACAACTTCAATAGTAACAGATTTCAATCCTGCAACATCACCTATTAATTCATCTGTTAAAAATACTTTATAACTATGTCTTTCAGCCCAACGCATATACATTCTCAATAACATTTCAGCCCAATCTTGTGCTTCGGTACCACCTGCACCGGAATGTATTGTTAAATAAGCGTTGCTTTCGTCATCTTTTTCGGAAAGTAGGTTTTTTATTTCCAAATCTGCAAGTAATTTCTCAACAGTATCAATTTCATCAATAATTTCTTGCTCTAAAGATTCGTCTTTGCTTTCGTCAGCTAATTCAATAAAGGCTTCTAAATCACCCACAGCTCTATTAACATTATTCCATTCTGTGCTCCAAGCTTTCAACTCAGAGATTTCTTGCATAATATTTTGTGCAGTATCAGAGTCATTCCAGAAATCATCGGCTTGAGATAACTTTTCCAATTCTAATATCTTGGATTCTTTGGTATCTAAGTCAAAGAAACCTCCGTAATTTCCCACTACGGGTAATCAATTCTTTTATCTGTTCTTTTTGAGGTTCAAACATAATATTTATTCATTTATGATTAAAAAAGATAACAAAAATAAAGAAATTATTTAAGAAATTATTTAATATTATCAAGTTCAAAATAAAATCTTTTTTCCTTTGCAATTCAATCTAAATTTTCATAATTTCACAATCCAAATTAAGTCGTTCTTTCAAACTTTGGAAAAGTAATTTTAATTGATAGACCGCAATATTATAACTGCTAACAATATATAACACATACAGCGGTTGTTGTTAAATAATTACTTCAAAAAAGACAAATTGAATTAAAATGCAATCTCAGTATTTTTTTTATTTTAATAAATTTAAAGTTTAATCAAATTTAAGAGGATATTATGTCGATATTAAAAGAAAAATTAGCAAAGAAGTTCGCTGCAGAAAAAGCAGATATTAGTGCTTTTGTAAAAGCAAACGGAAACAAGGAAGTATCTAAGGTTACACTGGCACAAGCTTATGGTGGTATGCGTGGTGTAAAAGGATTAGTTTGCGATACATCAGAAGTTCCACCGGAGAAAGGTCTTATAATAAGAGGTATTGAATTAGGTAAATTAACTGATAAAATACCTGAAGAAATTTATTGGCTTCTTTTAACAGGCGAACTTCCAAATGATGAAGAATTGAAAGAACTCCACAATGAATTAGTGTCTCGTCAAGATGTTCCCGAATATGTTTGGAATGTAATTGATGCAATGCCTGCAGATTCCCACCCAATGGCAATGTTTAATACTGCAGTTCTTGTTATGCAACATGAATCCGAATATGCAAGAAGGTATGCCGAAGGTATGAAAAAAGATGAATATTGGGAACCGACTTTAGAAGACGCTCTCAACATCGTTGCTAAATTACCTGCAATTGGTGCTTATGTTTATAGAAAAAGATTTAATAAGGGAGCAAGGATAGAACCTGATTCTAATGCCGATTGGGGAAAAAACTTTGTTCATATGTTAGGGCTTCCTGATCCTAAAGGCGAATTTACAAAATTGATGCAATTATATTTGACATTGCATTGCGATCACGAAGGCGGAAATGTTAGTGCCTATTCTGCCGCTACTATTAGCTCGGCACTTTCTGATTTGTATTATTCATTATCCGGTGGTCTTAATGGTTTAGCCGGTCCTCTTCACGGACTTGCTAATCAAGAATGCCTCGGTTGGATTTTAGAAACAATTAAAGAATTTAATGGTGTCCCTTCATTAGAGCAAATTGAAAAATTTACTTGGGACACTCTGAATGCTGGTAAAGTTATACCTGGTTATGGACACGCCGTACTTAGAGTAACTGACCCAAGATATGCCGCATTCCTTGCATTTGGTAGAGAACATTGTATGGATAGTGATGTATTCCAAACAGTATCAAGAGTATTCGATGTAGTTCCTAATGTATTAAAACAAATTAAAAAAATCAAGAACCCATGGCCTAATGTTGATGCAGGTTCAGGTTCATTATTATATTATTATGGACTTAAAGAATTTAGCTATTATACTGTATTATTCAGTATTTCCAGAGCATTGGGTATTACATCTCAAGCTATTGTTGCTCGCGCAATGGGTTATGCTATTACACGCCCGAAATCACTTCCAACAAAGAAATTTAAAGAATTAGTTGGAGCGTAATTTTGTGCTTTTTATTTATAACAAGGGGTCGCAACCCCTTGGTATATTAAATTATTTAATAAAAATTTATTTAGGATAGATTTATGAAAATTACAGTAATTGGAGCAGGTCACGTAGGAGCTACAACTGCTCAATTGTTAGCAAATAATGAATTGGCAGATGAAGTTGTTCTTATTGATATTATTGACGGCGTTCCACAAGGAAAATCTCTTGATATGTATGAATCAATGCCAATTCAAGGTTCGGATACAAAAATTATAGGAACTAATGATTATGAAATGACTAAAGATTCTGACATAGTTGTTCAAACAGCCGGTTTAGCTCGTAAACCAGGAATGAGTCGTGATGATTTGTTAGTCAAAAATGCCGCTATCGTATCTTCTTGTGTTGAAAATGCGTTCAAATATTCACCGAATGCTTATTTTATCATCGTTTCCAATCCATTAGATGTTATGGCTTATGTAGCATTGCAAGTTACCAAATTACCGAGAAATAGAGTATTCGGTATGGCTGGTATTTTAGATACTGCCCGTTATCGTTCGTTTATTTCAATGGAGACAGGATATTCAATGCAGGATATTCAAGCATTATTACTTGGTGGTCATGGCGACACTATGGTGCCATTACCGAGATATACTACTGTTGCAGGTATTCCTGTTCTTGATCTTATTTCAAAAGAAAAAATGGATGAAATCGTAAAAAGAACTGCCGGAGGCGGCGGAGAAATCGTTAAATATTTGAAAACAGGTAGCGCATATTATGCTCCTGCTTCCGCTGTAACACAAATGATTGAATCAATAACCAGAAATCAAAGAAGAATTTTGCCTTGCTCTGTTAGACTCGAAGGTGAATATGGATACAATGACATATTACTCGGCGTACCTGCTGTTCTCGGCAAAAATGGTGTTGAAAAGGTTCTTGAGCTTAAATTAAATAATGAAGAAAAAGCTCTTATGGACAAATCTGCTCTACACGTTCAACAAACAGTTAAAGAAGCAATGGAATTAATCAATAAATAAAATTATTCCATTCTTTATAATATAAAAGCCTCTCAATTAATGAGTGGCTTTTTTTTATATTTACTTAGTTATAAAATACCATTAAATTGTTTTATTGAAATAAAGTAGTTAATTATAAATCAGAATATGTGATGAAAAAACATTATTCCTAATACGAAAAGTATTAATTGTATTAATTACTTCATTTTGCAAAATTTGAGAGGAATTATTTCATTGTCAAATTTCAAATTAGCAAAGTAAACTCCATTAATTAATTTTGAAATATTGAGAATTATTCTATTGTTTTCTATAAAATATTTAGGATTTGCCTTTACACCATAAATATTATAGCATTGCAAATCAATTTTATCAGGATTAATATCTTGTGGCAAATCAATGAAAACAAAATTGCTTGCCGGATTGGGATATAAACGGGTTTTGATTGCTTGAATATCATTTACACCAAGAGTTTCGTTATTAATGTAGATATCATCAATATACCAACCATCTGAAGAGGCTCCTATTTTTGATACGATTGAAAATTTAAAAATTATAGTATCACCTTTGTTAAATTTGTGTTCAGTTAAATATTCTGAAATCCAATCCTTAGAATTTAAAACGCCATCATTCCAATAAGAATAATCAGTTTTATTAAAACCTGCAAGTTTTAGCCAAGTCTTTCCGAAATTGGTAGAATACTCAACTTTTGCCGTATCCCTTTTTTGAACTATTGCGGCGTGCATAAAATACAGACTAATATAATCCTTAGTGAAAATCACAGGATAGAGATAAACATAATTTTCGGTCATCTTTTTATAATTCCCATCAGGTGAATCGGTCAAGGAATAATCGGCACTATAATAAAAACTATTTGTCAAATTCCAACTGCCTTCTACGTTGTAACGCATCAACCCCATGTCAAAATTATCAAAAAAACCGTTTGAAATATGTCCGGTGAAAACATCAATCGAATTACTTTTGTCGCTTTCATTTGCAGGAAAATTACTGTCTCTAACTTTTACATAAACTTGATAATAACCCGATTCATCAGCATTATATTCCATTGAAATAATTTTATTTGTATCATTAACGGACAAATGAAAAGTATCAAGCAAATTATCATCTTTATCATAAAGTGCAAGATTATCTAAATTAATTAAAGGAGTAATCCCATCAGCTCTTTTATTCGGCAATTTAACATATAAAATAATTTGATTGCTGTCATTTCCTTTTGCAGAAATAATTCCCGCAGTAGCGGGAAGCTTTGAGCCACCCGCATAAGCCGAATCTTCTCTGAAATAGCTTGTATCATTGCCCGCAACAACATAAATTTTATAATGATATTTTTCATAAGAGTTTAAGTTTGAATCAAGAAAATTTGTTTTATACGAAGCAATATCAAAATAATTATTTTCTCTAACTAATAAATAATGATAATCATTTAAATTGAGCGCTTGACCGAAAGAGCGTTCTGTTGGAGCTTGCCAAATCAATTGAATTTTATCAGGATATTCTGCGATTGTATTAGCTTTAAAATTATTCACAGGCATAGGCGAATTAACATCAATTAACGAAGTATAAACATCGCTATCATAAATATTTTTTTCAGCATTTCGCATATCTACCCAAGAAGGATAAATCATTCCATCGTAAAAAGCCATACCACTGTAATCACCTGCAAAATGGCTACCAAATGGGTTTTTTCTTAAATCGCTATTAAAATCAGATACTTTTCTGTCCGTCCAAGTATCGCCACCATCACTCGAATAACTGACATAACATTCAACCATAATATTATCAGGGTCATCTCGACTATCAAGATACATAACGGCAATATCTCCGGTTTTTGGGTCAACTGCCATCCATTGCCAAAACTGGTCATTTGTAGTGTCTGAATGAACAATCACGGGATTAGACCAGCTCTCTCCCCCATCAGTTGATTTTGAAAAATAAATATTCGGAATTCTATCCGCCGCCCAAGTCAAATAAACATTTCCTCTGAATTGAGAATTCGTTGTATCGCAAACAATCACAGGATAGGCTTCAGACCTTACAACCTTTTTTAAAGTATGTCTCCAAACCGGACCCGTTTGCGAATTTGTAGAAATATCATTTGTTATACCGAAAATATTATAATGTTGTATGATAGACGGCTCCGAGAAACTATCTCCTCCATCGGTAGATTTAGCAAATCCAACACCGTGTACGATACCGTCATTCCAAACTAAATAGATTTCTCCGAGCGGACCTGTTGCAACTAATGGAAAACTCTGCCCGTAAGTTGTATCTTCGGAGCTACCGGATTTTCTCGGGCTGACTGCAAGCGGAGTACTCCAAGTTTTACCTTTATCAGTTGATTTTGAAAAAACAATTTGAGTTGCGGAATCCTTTGGGGTTACACGTTTCCAAGGTATATACAAATTATTATGATACGGAGATGAAACAGAATTATCAACGGAAATATAATATTTATCTTCAAAAGTAGAGTCAATTGTTTGCGGTCCTTTATGCAAAATCACAGGGATATGAGTATTAGAGCTGTCCCAAGTTTTACCTCCATCGGTACTAATCGAAATAAACACACCGTTCTCACCGAAATTAACACCCCAATCCTTGCTGTTAATATCACCGAATCCGCCATATACCAAATAGGCATATCCATCGCCGTCATAAGCAACAGAGGGGTCATTAGAGGAACGCCAATTAGGAATAGCTTTGCCCAAATTATAATTAACCCAAGACTTACCGGCGTCTTCGGAAAAATAAACCCAAGTTGATGATTCATCACGATAATCTACTGCAGAACCAATAAGCATATTCGGACTAGATGGATTGACAGCTATTGATGATTCGTTTTGCATTTTATATGTTCCAAGCTCGTCAACTGTCATTGACACATTTAGAAAAAAAGGCAATGGGTCTTTTGTTGCAAGAGGAATTGGCGATTTAATTGTTTTTACACTTTCGGGCAATGGATGAGCCGAAAGAATTAATCTTTTAAAAGATTGGCGTGCTTTGATATCTTGATTGCCATCATCTCGAGAAAACAGATTTAAACTTAGAATACAACCAAGAAATAATATTATGGATAATTTTTTCATGCGGGGTGTATTTTAGGCGTTGCGTGCGGTTTCGC
>CAZVPQ010000097.1:0-7532 GCA_964628675.1 uncultured Hyphomicrobiales bacterium
CAATCGTTAAGAGGAGATTCTTCACTACGTTCAGAATGACAATCTAATTAAGCCCTTCTCCTTCACTCAGGGTGACACATCAGTCATTGAGCAGAGTCGTAAGGCATACTTTAATAATGTTAAAATGAATAGCCACCTGCTTTAGCTAGTGGTTTTATTATATCAAAAAAAAAATGCCTTTAGCCGAAATAATATATGTTTGGCTAAAGCCATTTTAGTTTTTATTTATTATCTAACCACGAGCTAAAGCACGTGGCAATTCAATAATTCATCACGTATTCACGAATAATAATTTCTTTCAACTTTATGAACTTTACAAACTTTATACTCACTCTTCTTAATTTTACAATCAAAATACAGTTTAACATATATTAAAAAAGCAGGTTAAAACCTGCTTTTTCTATTCTAAGTATTCTTGCTTATACAATCAATAATTCTTCGGGAGCCTTTGTTATATGTTTAGCTCCATTAATTGTAACAAAAACATTATCTTCGATTCTCATACCAAATTTACCTGGCAAGTAAATACCGGGTTCAATAGCAAGTACACATTTTTCAGGCACAATTTGATCGTGCATTCTAAAAGTGATAATTGGATGTTCGTGGGTTTCCAAGCCTATGCCGTGTCCTAATGAATGTTGAAAATATTCACCATATCCTTCTTTTTTAATAATTTTTCTTGCGTAAGCATCAAGAATTTGACCGTTCATTCCCGGTCTAATATTGGCAATAGCTTCTTCTTTGGCTCTATTTAATATTTTATAAACTTTCTTTTGCTCTCTTGTTGCCTTTCCAACGGCAAATGTCCTTGTAATATCAGAACTAAACCCATTGACTTTGGAACCAAAATCAAGGGTAACAATATCTGATGTTTTAATTTTTCTATTGCTCGGAGTGCCGTGGATTAGGGCGCCTCTCGGACCACTCACAACGATTATTGGGAAAGCGTCGGCTTCGCTACCCAAAATTCTTGTTTGATAAGCAATTTCCAATTCAATATCTTTTTCCGTCATACCTGGTTTAATAATTGACAAAATATGCTCATAAACTTTTATTGTTATTTCGCAAGATTTTTCGATATTTGCTAATTCCTCAGGCGATTTGGGCATAGTAAAAGGTTCTACAACATAAGGAGCAGGTTTGAATTTTATAGGTCTAACGAGATTTCGAATATTAACAGCTTCTGAATAGCTAAGTCTATCAGCTTCAAAAGCCATAGTTTTTACACCTTTTAAAAATTTTCTTTTATTAATGTATTGCCAAACATCTCTGGAAATATACGTTTTAAGATTAGGCAAATCAAACAATTCGTCTTTAATTTGTTCTTCATATCTATCGTCAGTTACAAAATGTAAAGCGTCTTTTGTAATAAATAAAGTTGCATCTGAACCTGAAAAATTTGTCATATAACGAATATTTGGTATATAAGTTACTACGATGGCATCAACTTTTAAGTCTTCTAAAGTAAATCTAATTTGCTCTAAACGTGTATCCGCTATTTCAGGATAATTGTGTTTCTTTGCTTTCTTTTCTTTCTGATTTTTAGCCATTTTTTTCTTTAAAATTATTTAACAAAGTAATTAGGTGATTCTTTAGTAATAACAACATCATGAGGATGAGATTCGTGAAGTCCGGCAGAAGTAATTCGTATAAAACTGGTATTGTCTTGCATAGATTTAATATCTTTGCAGCCGCAGTAACCAAAAGAAGCTCTCAATCCACCAATCATCTGATAAATTGAATCTGAAACCGACCCTTTGAAAGGCACTCTGCCTTCTATCCCCTCGGGAACAAGTTTAGATATATCGCTTTCAACATCTTGGAAATATCTATCGGCGGAACCTTGGTTCATAGCTCCAAGAGAACCCATACCACGGTAAATTTTATAAACTCTACCTTCGTATCTGACTTTTTCTCCGGGACTTTCTTCGTGACTTGCAAAAAGACTACCTATCATAACAGAATCTGCACCAGCGGCAATAGCTTTGGCTAAATCGCCGGTTTGCTTTATGCCTCCGTCAGCTATAACAGGAATACCATATTGATGGGCGACAGAAGCTACATCTAAAATAGCAGTTAACTGAGGAACACCAACGCCTGCGACTATTCTTGTTGTACAAATAGAACCAGGTCCAATACCAACTTTTAATCCGTCTGCTCCGGCATCAATTAGAGCTTTAGCGGCTTCTGAGGTTGCTAAATTACCGGCTATTATTTGTAAATCAGGAAATAGCTTTTTTAAACTCTTGATTTGTCCAATGACACCTTGCGTATGAGCATGAGCAGTATCAACAAAAATAGCATCTACACCAACTTCAACTAATGCCCTAACCCTGTCTCCGGTGTCTTGAGTAACGCCAACAGCGGCACCGGTTCTTAATCGACCATGAGAATCTTTGGAGGCATTAGGATATTTCTTTTTCTTTTGAATATCTTTGAATGTTATTAATCCCATTAATTCATTGTTTGAATTAACAACGGGCAATTTTTCAATACGATGATTTTGTAATAATATTTCAGCATCTTCAAAAGTAGTTCCTACAGGTACAGTAGTCAAATTATCTGTGGTCATAATTTCTTTTATCGCTCTATTCGGGTTAGGATTGAATCTCAAATCCCGATTAGTTATTATACCAATTAATTTGTTTTTACTATCTACAATAGGAATACCCGAAATATGAAACTTAGCCATTAAGTTCAAAGCGTCTTTGATACTTTTCTCACCGGTCAGAGTAATCGGGTCTTGAATCATTCCGCTTTCGGATCGTTTTACTCTATCGACCTGATCGGCTTGTTCGGCAATAGACATATTTTTGTGAATGACGCCAAGTCCACCTTCTCTTGCTATTGCTATTGCCATTTCAGCTTCTGTTACAGTATCCATTGCGGCACTGAGTAATGGCAAATTCAAATCAATTGATTTTGTTAATTTTGTTTTTAAATTAGCATCGCGAGGCATTATTTCCGAATAATTAGGTATTAACAAAACATCGTCATAAGTAATACCTTCCCCTTTGAATTTATTTTGAATATCCATAGTAAAAAATAATCCTTTTCAATTTTAGAAATTTTTAAATCGAATGACAATTTCAATTTTTTAAATTAAAATAATTGCAAAAATAAACATAAAAATTCAATACTGGAAATTTATCCGGTATTGAATTTTAATAATTAAAAAAAACTATATGTTTTAGAATTAAAAGCTAATTAATTGTTTAGCCTTTCATAAGTTTTAATGCGGTTTTCAGCAATTTTAATTTTTACTTTAATGTCTTCGTCTTTTTTATTATTTTTTTGTAATTCTTTTAGATTTTCTAATTCTTCTTTTGATTTTTCGATATTAATATCAGAAGAATTGTCTGCGGAATCAACCAAAATAGATATTTTATTATTATGAATTTCGGCAAAGCCATCACTTGTTGCAAATAACAAAGTTTTATCGTCATCATTTACTAATTTTGTTAAACCAATATTCAGAGTTGAAACTATTGGTGCATGATTATATAATATCTGAAATGAACCACTTGAACCGGGGACCATAACTGAAACCGCTTTGCCCTGATAAACAACTTTATTAGGAGTTACGATTTCGACATCTAACAATTTATTATCTTCCATTTATTTTAAATCCCTTTGTTGAATAATAATTAATGTTTTAAGAAATTTATTAATTACCTTCTTTTTTTGCTCTTTCAAAAACTTCGTCTATTGTACCGGCGTAACTGAATAATGATTCGGAAATCTCATCACATTCGCCATCAAGAATAGCTTTGAAACCTGCAATAGTATCTTCAATTTTTACGTATCTGCCTTCAAAACCAGTAAATTGCTCAGCTACAAAGAATGGTTGGGAGAAGAATTTTTGTATTTTTCTTGCTCGGTAAACCGTTAGTTTATCTTCGTCAGAAAGTTCGTCCATACCAAGAATGTTAATTATATCTTGCAAATCTTTATATTTTTGAAGTGCTAATCTGATATTCATAGCAATATTATAATGAGTACTACCTATTAAATGCGGGTCCATTATTCTTGATGTAGAATCCAATGGATCAACAGCAGGATAAATACCTAAATTAGCTATATCGCGTGATAAAACCGTTATAGCATCTAAGTGAGTAAAAGTATTTGCAGGAGCAGGATCAGTTAAATCATCAGCAGGAACATAAACAGCTTGAACGGAAGTAATTGAACCGTTTTTAGTAGAGGCAATTCTTTCTTCTAATGTGCCAAGTTCTGTTGCCAAGGTCGGTTGATAACCAACAGCTGACGGCATTCTTCCAAGCAATGCAGATACTTCGGAACCGGCTTGAATAAAACGGAATATGTTGTCAATAAATAAAAGCACATCACGCCCTTCTCTATCTCTAAAATATTCTGCTACGGTTAAAGCACTTAATGCAACTCTTGAACGGGCGCCGGGTGGTTCATTCATCTGCCCGAAAATCAATGCGGTTTTATCTATAACTCCGGATTCTAGCATTTCAAGATACAAATCATTACCTTCACGTGTACGTTCACCAACTCCGGCAAAACAAGAATATCCATCATAATGTTTTGCTATGTTATGTATAAGTTCTTGTATGATAACAGTTTTGCCAACTCCGGCTCCACCAAACAAACCTGTTTTGCCACCTTTTGTAAAAGGTTCAATCAAATCTATAACTTTAATTCCGGTCTCAAACATTTCTGTTTTTGTACTTAATTCCTCAAATGAAGGTGAGGGGCGATGAATTGAATGTCGCTCTTTTGTTTTAATAGGACCTTTGCCATCTATAGCATCGCCTGTAATATTCATCAAGCGTCCTAAAACATTTGGACCAACAGGAACTGATATGGGGGATCCTACATCAATAACATCCATATCACGAATCAAACCATCGGTTGAATCCATTGCAACCGAGCGAACCCTATCTTCACCTAAATGCTGCTGCACTTCGCAAACCAATGTAGTTTCTTCGCCTGTTTCAGGTGAGTTTCTTTTAATATGTAAAGCGCTTAATACTGCCGGGATATGACCTTCTGTGAACTGCACATCGACAACCGGACCAATAACTTGAACAATTTTTCCTACATTCATAAATATCTACCCTTAACTGTTATTAATATTTATATTTCTTTAACTTATATTCTCTTAATTAGTTTAAAGTTAATTCTTATTTTGAGTAACAAAATTAATCAAATATTTATTATTAGACAAAATATTGATACAAAGATATTATATATTTTTTATATAAAATTGTTTTTGTATTCAGAAAGTTTTTAATTCTTTGTCTTTTTTTGCATATTGTTATCATGCTTAGAATAACTAAATTTTACTATTTCTTAAATGCTCTTGTTATAATACTAATTCTTTTATCTCTGACATAGTAAACAAAGAACTTAGATTTATTCCTTTTTGAGCCAAAGAATCTTTGCCACCTGCTTGCCTATCAATTACGCAAACAGCATTTGTTATATAAGCACCTAATTTCCTAAGCTCGGCAGAGCTAATCATAACTTGTCCCGCACTTGTAATTACATCTTCAACAATCAATACTTTTTTACCTTTGATTGATGTGCCTTCTGCCAAATTGCAAGTCCCATATTCTTTAGCTTTTTTTCTGATAAAAGCAGACGGTATATTAGTTATTTGCGAAAGAATCGTTGCAATCGGTATTCCGCCCATTTCGAGACCGGCAAGTAATTCGGTATCCTGAGGAATAAATTCAGCAATTTCTTTGCAAATAGCATATAGAAGTTTCGGATTAGCTTCGAACTTATATTTGTCAAAATATTCATTGCTTATCGTTCCCGAACGAAGCAAAAATTCACCTGTGAGATGCGAAGTCGAATAAATTTGTTTTGCTAATTCTTGTCTTGTCATTTTTCCCCTTCTATTAAATAATATTTCAAATAATTTCAATCAGAATTAATCATGGTAAATCAGCATAAATATATATCATCGCCGCAATAGCCGCTACACAATCGTTCATTGCTTGCGGGTCCACTGCATCAGGCATATCCGCAGGCGAATGATGAAACCAAAAATATTTTCCCTGATCATCAGTATTGACGCTCATCAAAGGTATATTTTTTAGTTTTGCAATTTGACCTGCATCAATTCCCCAAGCACCTTTATGAACCGGGATTTTGCCTAATATTTGCAAAACTTTTTCTATTGATTTGGCTTTTGCATATACGGAATCACTTCCTTTAACGCCGAAATCTACTTTCGGAAATACACCCGAATCAAATTCAAACATCAAAATATGATTTTCATCTTTATGTTTTTTTGCATAAGCAATGCCACCGCGAGTACCGTTTTCTTCATTTACCCACATAACTTCTCTTATTGTTCTCTTAGCTCGCAGATTCAAATCTTTTAACAGTTTCAGAGCTTTCCAAGTAGCTATTATTCCCGAGCCGTCATCTTGGGCGCCACTTCCGACGTCCCAACTGTCAATATGCCCACCCATAGCAACTATTTCATCAGGTTTTTGAGTTCCTCTAAGCTCTCCGATAACATTGTGAGATTTAGAATCGGGATAAGTTTTGGCTTCCATATATAATTTAACAACTATTTTTTGACCTCTGTCTTGCATACGTTGCATCATGTGAGCATCTTCGGCACTGACTGCAAAATGAGGTATTTTCTTGACGCTGTCGGGATATTCAGCCATTACACCTGTATGTGGGAGTCGCATTCCGAGTGGACTTGCACTTCGGCACATACTCGCAACAGCACCGTATCTTGACGCTTTAATTGCTCCTTGCCAACGGTATTGCACTGATTGTCCGTAACTTTTGAACGGTTCATCAAATAAAACAATTTTGCCTTTGACTTCATTCTTTCTTTTATCTAATTCTTTGAAGTTTTTTACAACAAGTACTTGTGCAGTTATGCCCTGTGGCGGAGTTCCGATACTTCTACCTAATCCCAGCATAAATATTTTTGTTTTGCGTGGTTCAAGCATTTGACAATATTCATTACCTCTTACCCATTTTGGCACCATCACAGGTTCTTTTCTTACATTTTCGAGACCTTCTTTTTTCATTGAATTAACTATATAATCAATTGCTTTTTCAAGACCGGCGGAACCGGATAATCTCGGACCGAAAGTATCGCAGACATAAGCCAATTCTTCCCAAGCCGAACTATCGGCATTAGCTTTTGCATATATCTTTTTTACAATGTTTTTATATTTTTGAAAAATTTGATTGGAATCGTTTTGAGAATAAGCGTTAACACTGATAAAAATTATTGATAAAATAATTATTGATGTATTTTTTAAAGCTTTCATTACACAGCCTTTCGATGAAAGATATTCCATAATTAATTAATTAAGACTTACAAAAATAATAAATTAACATTAATGTAAGGATTAAGTATTAATAAAAATGAAGGCAATTGATTTACTTCCTATCTATAACCAAACCGAACCTTATGTTTTGTATATACTGTGTCTTCATTAATTGCGATTCATCGTAGCAAAGATTGATATTGAATAAAATAGCTATTGATTTGAATACTTGGAATTTGAATTGATTGTTGA
>CAZVPQ010000098.1:0-3007 GCA_964628675.1 uncultured Hyphomicrobiales bacterium
AAATATTAATATTGAAATAGATTCTCGGAAAAATATTATAGTAAATGAGAATTATCAATCATCACAAAAACATATCTATGCCGTCGGTGATGTGGTCGGTTTTCCGGGTCTTGCCAGCACTGCTTATGATCAGGGGAGATTCGCCGCATCGCATATTGTCTCGGGAGTAACTAACAGATTGTTGATAGAAAATATGCCAACCGGAATTTATACAATCCCGGAGATTAGTTCTATCGGTAAAACTGAAAGAGAACTAACTCAAGAAGAAATTCCTTATGAAATTGGGCATTCTTACTTTAAACATCTTGCACGTTCTCAGATTAAAGGCAATAGAACAGGTATGTTAAAAATTCTTTTTCATAGAGAGACATTGCAAATACTTGGGGTTCATTGTTTTGGTCCTGAAGCAGCGGAAATTATACATATTGGACAAGCTATTATGTCTCAAAAGGGTGAGAGTAATAGTCTTTTATACTTTGTTAATACAACTTTTAATTATCCTACAATGGCTGAAGCCTATCGCGTAGCGGCTTTGAACGGACTAAACAGAGTAGATAAATTTTAAAAAAACAACCACAAACCTAAGTTGGAATGTGGTTGCAATATTTATAAATATAATTAATCTTACTTCAAATTAGGTCTAACCATATTGGCAGGATTGACTTTTTCGTCAAATTCTTCAGCAGTCAAAATACCAAGTTCGATAGCGGATTCTTTAAGAGTTATACCTTTGACATGAGCATTGTGAGCTATTTTTGCCGAATTATCATAACCTATATGTGGATTCAAAGCAGTAACAAGCATTAATGAATTCTGCAAATAGTAATCAATTTTTTCAGGAATCGGTTGAATGCCATCAGCACAATATTGGTTAAACATATTGCAAGAATCAGCAATTAACTTAACACTTTGAATAAAATTATAAATCATTACGGGTTTAAATACATTTAATTCAAAATTACCTGAAGCTCCTGCAAAATTGATTGTAACGTCATTTCCCATAACTTGAACAGCTACCATTGTCATAGCTTCAGATTGAGTAGGATTTACTTTGCCGGGCATAATTGAAGAACCTGGTTCATTAGCCGGAATACTAATTTCACCGAATCCACTTCTAGGACCGGAAGCCATCCATCTAATATCATTTGCAATTTTCATAAGGGAAGCGGCAATTGTTTTCAAAGCACCGTGAGCAAATACAATAGCATCATGGGTGGCAAGAGCTTCAAATTTATTTGGAGCAGTAATAAATGGTAATCCTGTAATTTCTGCTATTTTCTTAGCTACAACGACTGCAAATTCAGGATGAGCATTTAATCCTGTACCAACAGCTGTCCCGCCAAGAGCTAATTCATAAAGTCCTGGTAAAACTAAATTTACTCTTTCAATTGCCTTGTCTAATTGATGAACGTAACCGGATAATTCTTGTCCTAATGTTAAAGGTGTAGCATCCATAAGATGAGTTCTTCCGGTTTTAATAATATCTTTAAAATCTTCGGATTTTTTGTTCAAAGTATTTCTAAGAACAGCAAGATTAGGAAGAAGATTATGATTTAATTCTTCGGCAGCAGCAATGTGCATAGCAGTCGGAAAAGTATCATTTGAACTTTGAGATTTATTCACATCGTCATTCGGATGGATTGGCTTTTTACTACCCATAACACCACCTGCGATTTCAATAGCTCGATTAGATATAACCTCGTTGGAGTTCATATTGGATTGAGTTCCCGAACCGGTTTGCCAAATAGCAAGCGGAAAATGGTCATTTAATTTGCCGTCGATAACTTCGTCAGCGGCTTTTACAATTAGATCAGCTTTGTCTTGGTCTAAAACACCAAGTTCAGCATTAGTCAAAGCGGCGGCTTTTTTCAAAATCCCCATAGCACGAATTACTTGTGGAGGCATTTTTTCAGTGCCGATTTGAAAATGAATTAATGAACGTGCAGATTGTGCACCCCAATAAACATTAGACGGAACCTCGATTTCGCCCATCGAATCTTTTTCTATACGTGTTTTCATATTAAAATCCTAAATTATGTTTAACATCATTATAATTAGTTACAAAAGAACAATTTTTATAAAAGCAAATTACAAATAATCATCATAAAAAAAGAATATTTATCACCTAAAATTCAACTAAATATGTTTTAATCCGGTTGATCAATCAAATCTTCTAAAATGGATTTTTTATTGGTTTGAAACGGCTCTACCATATTCTCAATGTATTTACCGATGATATCAAATTCGAGGTTTACTTCATCTCCAATCCGCAATTCATTGAATGTAGTCATATCCCAAGTATGTGGAATTATCGCTGTCATAAATTTTGCACCTTCGAGATTGGCAACTGTTAAACTTACGCCGTTTATGCAAATAGAACCTATTTTAACAATATATTTTCTAAATTCTTTCGGAAATCCGACCCAAATTAATTTTCCGGCTGTTTCGGGTTGAATTGATAATATATTTCCCGTGCAATCAATATGTCCTTGCACCAAATGCCCACCGATTCTATCGCCTACTTTTGCCGCTCTTTCCAAATTTATTCTTTTGCCGGAATTGAATTTGCCAAGTGTAGTCTTGCGAAGCGTTTCTTCAACAGCCACAACTTCAAAAGTTTTATCGGTTCTAGCTATGACAGTTTGGCAAGCACCGTTCAAAGCTATTGAGTCGTCAATTTTTAAATCATCTAATACTTTTTCCGCTTGAACAGTAATTTTTCTGCCACTACCAATTGATTGCACAGATTTGACAGTTCCGATTTCTTCGATTAATCCGGTAAACATAGTATTTCCTTTTATTTCAATTGTTATTTTTTAATACATAAGAAAAGAGATTCTTTCCTGTTCTGAACTTGTTCAGAAACTCTCTTGGGTACGACTAAGAAGAGATTCTTCACTTCGTTCAGAATGACATAAGAAAAGAAATTCCCTTCTGTTCTGAATTTGTTTCGGAAACTCTCTTGGGTACGACTAAGAGGAGATTCTTCACTTCGTTCAGAATGACA
>CAZVPQ010000098.1:3107-7503 GCA_964628675.1 uncultured Hyphomicrobiales bacterium
GGAAACTCTCTTGGGTACGACTAAGAGGAGATTCTTCACTTCGTTCAGAATGACAAATGAATAGATTCATCTCTTTGTTCAGGATGACTCCTTCTTACGTTTGCTTTCAATTTTCAAAAATCTTTATCAAGTATATTCAAAAAATTATTTCAATTTATCAATAAATTCCAAATCAATTTTCCTATGTTCTATTTCAACATGAATAATTCTGACTTTTAATTTATCGCCTAATTTAAATATTCTTTTCTTTCTTTTGCCAATCAATTTATGATTTTTTTCATCGTAATAATAATAATCGTCTCTTAAATCCCGAATATGAATTAATCCGTCGCCATAAAATTCATCAAGCATAACAAATAAACCGAAATTAGTTATTCCGGATATAGTACCTTTGATTTCCTGCCCGAGATATTTCCTTGCAATAAATGTTTGAATAGTTTTAACCGATGAGCGTTCGGCATCAACAGAATCCCTTTCTGTTTCCGAAAAATGCTGACAGGCATTATTCAAATATGAATGCAGTGAATTTATTCTTTTCATATCCGGTTTGGACTTATTGTATTCTTTCAATAATCTGTGAACTACTAAATCGGCATACCGACGAATCGGCGAAGTAAAATGAGTGTAATCTTTAAATCCTAAACCGAAATGACCAATATTTTTATCCGAATAAACGGCTTTTGCCATAGCTCTTAGCATAATATTATGAATAACTGGTTTTTCAGGTCTATTATCAAATTGTTTGACAATTCTATTTATATCTTTTGATGTTTTCTTCTTCGCATTAAACTTAGCACCCAAAGATTTCAAGAATTGCAAAGCGTCGTTGAGTTTATCCGGCATTGGGTCATCGTGAACTCTATAAACAAAAGGTAAAATAGGGTTAATTTTATATTTTTTTGATATAATTTTAATATGCTCAGCAACAGTTTTATTAGCGGCAAGCATAAACTCTTCTACTAATTGCGTAGCGTCTGTACTTTGTCTTAATTTAATATCAATAGGATTTTTATTTTCATCAAGAATAAATTTCACTTCAAAAGTTTGGAAATCCACACCTCCGTTTTCAAATCTTTTTTTCCTAAGCAAAGAAGCAAGTTTATGCAAATTTATAAGTAATTCCGAATGCTCCCCTTTACCCTCTTCGATAATCTTTTGAACTTGCGTATAGCTAAATCTTTTTGAGCTTTTAATAATTGATTCTTTTATTTCATAATCAACCAAATTCCCCTTTGGATTGAATTCCATAAATACGGTGAATGCTAATCTAATTCTTTTCGGATTTAATGAGCAGAGATTGTTCGATAATTTTTCGGGCAACATTGGTACTACCCTATCAACTAAATAAACACTATTGGCTCTTGTGTATGCCTCCATATCAAGGGCAGAATCCTGCTCTACATAATAACTGACATCTGCGATATGCACACCGAGTTTTTGATTGCCATTATCTAAAAAATCAAGTGAAAGAGCATCATCAAAATCTTTTGCATCTTCCGGGTCAATAGTAATTATTGTTTCTTGACGCAAATCCAATCTTTCTTTTAATAAAGACTTTGTATTAGGACTTTTAATCGCTTCGGCTTCTTTATGAACTTCCTTCGGAAAATCAAACGGCAAAGAATAATCTTCCAATATAGAATCCAATTCGGATTTTAAATCATTAACGTTTTTCTCATCACTTAAAACTTCGACAACTTCAGCTTGCGGACTTTTCTGAGGGTCGTCCCAAAATAATAATTTGACTTTAACTTTGTCACCATCATTAGCACTATGAACTTTATCCTTGTTAATAATAAAATCGACATAATATTTATCTTCATCAGGAATGAAGAAATAAATATTATCATAAAATTCTATTTTACCTACTATAGGTTTTTCATTTCTTTGTAATATTTGGACAACACTACCGCGTATTTTTTTTGCAGTTTTGCTATTTGATAATTTGACCAATACTTTATCCCCATCAAAAGCAGTATTCAAATTCCTTCGTTTAATTCTGATTTTATTGTATTTTTTAGATTGAGTTTTAACAACACCAGCCCCATTAATTATTTTAATTACGCCTTCAATTGTATTTATGTTTTCATAATCGACAAGCGAATATAATCTGCGAGTGGATTTTTTTAAAATCTTTTGATTGCAAAGTTCAATTAATACACTTTTTAAAATGATATATTCAGGACTATCCGATTTAATTGATAAACTTTTTGCTATTTGATTTAACCTTATAGGATTTTTATTTTTACTAAATAATTTCAGTAAATCATCGATTAATTGTTTCTGGTTCATAATTCCAACATAAATATATAAAACTTAATAATATAATTAACTAATAAGACGATTGAATACGAATTTAATTCTCATTTGCGTCCCATTCTTGAATAAAATATCGCTCGGCTAAATCTTCTTTGATACCTTCAATAAAACGAGAGGGCTTTGACAAGACAGTACCCGATTCCCTATCATAAATATTTATCGGGTAAGTGATATATAATCTATCTTTGGCTCTCGTTGTAGCCACATAAAAAAGTCGCCTTTCTTCTTCCAATGAATCAATATTTTCAACTGCTTTTGCTGAAGGAAATCTACCGTCCAAAGCCCAAACAATAAACACAGCTTTCCATTCAAGACCTTTAGCAGAGTGGATAGTTGATAAATTCAAATATTCTTCTTCTTTTGATTCCTCTTCTAAGTCTATGACCGATTCAACAGGCGGTTCGATTGCCATATCATTAATGAAATCATTAATCGAATGATAGCGTTCGGCAATAGTGATAAACATTTCAATATCTTTCCAGCGTTTTTTCCAATCGTCATATTTATTTTTCAAAATAGGCTTATAAGTCTCACCAATCATAGCGGCTTTTTCGCCAATAGAAATTTTTCTGCTCTTTAATTCGGACAAAAATTTAAAAAGTTCATCAATAGATTTTTTGCCAATAGAAAAATCAGAATAAGAAAATTTATAGTTATTCTTTTTATTATCTATGAATTTATCAATTACTCGAGTAGCTGTTTTAGGACCGACACCATCAAGCAACAAAAGAACTCTGTTGAAACTAATTGCATCATAAGGATTAAATAGAATTTTAAAAAAGGCTAACATATCTTTGATATGGGCAGTTTCAACAAATTTCATTCCTCCGAATTTTTTATAAGGAATATTTGCTTTTGTCAGTTCAATTTCCAAATCAAAAGAAAGAAATCCTGAACGAAAAAGAACCGCAATATCTTCAAGAGCAATGTCCTGTTCTCTTAATTCAAGAATTTCTTGAACGATAAATTCAGATTGTTGTCTTTCGTCTTCAGCACTGATAATCCAAGGCAATTGGTCGTTAATACGTCGAGTAAACAATTCTTTATTATATTGAAACGCCGCTTCAAGAATGATTTGATTGGTTAAATTCAATATCGGTTGAGTACTCCGATAGTTCTCTTCAATTTTAAATATTTCACAATTTTTAAAAGAATCGGGGAAAGTCATAATATTTTGATATTCGGCACCTCTGAAAGAGTAAATACTCTGTGCATCATCACCTACCGCCATTATGTTTTCAAAATCACCGGCTAATAATTTGACAATATCATCTTGCAATTTGTTTGTATCTTGATATTCATCAACCATAACATATTTGAATTTCTTATTCAGTGATTTTCTAACATCAATGTTATTCTGTAATAATTCAAGTAAATAAATCAGCATATCGTCATAATCCATAACATTATATCTTTTTTTATAAAGTTGATACTCTTTGAAAATATTTTCTATTTCGTCAATATCATCAAAATAAAAAGGAAAATCATTTAGCAAAATATCTTCTATTGCTTGCCTCCTGTTAATCGACAAGTTAAAAATCTTATGTAAAGTGTTTTTGCGAGGAAATCTCTTTTTCTTTTTGCCTGCAATTATTTTATTACGTATTAAATTAATACTATCTTCGGAATCGGCAGAATCCAACACATTAAAACTATTTTCAAAGCCGATTAATTCAGCATTTTTTCTAAGAATTTGAAGAGCAAAAGAATGAAATGTCCCGCCGGAGACTTTTTCGCACCTGCCGTCTAATAAAAGAGAGGCTCTTCTTAACATTTCAGAGGCAGATTTTCTTGTAAATGTAAGTAATAGTATCGATTGTGGAGGCACCCCGTCTTCAATCAAACGAGCAACACGATATATCAAAGTTCTTGTTTTACCTGTTCCTGCACCGGCAATAACCAAAGCGGCACCATTATTATGCATAACGGCTTCATATTGTGCAATATTTAATTCGGAATTATAATTAATTTTATAACCGATTCTTTTTCGGGGAGTTTGAGACGATTTTTTTAGTATTATCTTTTTCAATATCTTATTCTTTTTTTATTCCTACAAAATTAAACAATAAATAAAATA
>CAZVPQ010000099.1:0-7476 GCA_964628675.1 uncultured Hyphomicrobiales bacterium
TAACCCCACCAAAATAATCAGCTACAGCTTTTAATCTTAAAAAAATATCCATAATATTTTATAAAAAAATATCCTATATAGGAAAAAATATTTGCATATCACCTAATTAGGTATTATATTTGTAATGTAAAAATTGTTTAACAAACATTTAATTAAAAAAAATGAAAAAAGAACAAACAACTAACATCAGCGTTAGTATCAACCGAACTACTAAAAATCTATATCAAAAAGCGATATTCCTTAAAAAGATGATTTTAGAAATTCTTTAATACAAGTAAGATCGACGGGAATCTTATTGAGAACAACCAATCCCATAATAAAGTAAAATATGTTTAACAATAGTTTAAAAGCAAATATATGAAAAACTCGGAAATAAAAAAAAGATTGAGCAAAACACCGTACAGAGGTATTATATCAGAGATAGCAAGAGAGCAAGAAGTAACACCTCAGGCAATATGGAATGCATTATACATTATAGAGAACCCTCGAATAACCGAGATAGTCTCGCAAAAGATAAGAAGCAGACGCCAGAAGTATAATCGCTCAAAGAAGATTTTACAATCATGCTAACCACATCGGATATAGCTCTAAGAGTGGGTATAACTGTTAGGTCGGTGCAAAAAAGAGCCGATGCTTTGGAACCGTATTTTATTAAGTACGAGAAAGTAGGCAGAGGCAGACCGCAAAGAGTGTATTCCAATGAAGTGCTATCGGTATTTCTCGGCAAGGAATTGCAAAAAGACAAAGAGTCCGAAAAGGTAAGAAAAATGAGAGCTGACAAAGGCAGGGCAAGAAAGTTTATTAAAAACGAAGAGTATTTAAAAAACCGGATTAAGGAAGTATATTTAAGTAACGCTTTGAATGATAAGCAAGCGGCTTGCCGTCAAGTCTGCAAAGAAGTATTTGACGAGGATTACGCAAAGCAATTCGGCACAGCCGAGAAGATGGCGAAGTATTATTACAGCAAAAGATTAATGCGGAATGATTATCCTCAACATAAACGGTCCGAAAAAGAAATCAATGAATGGCGAACGGGATTTATAGGTTATGCTATAAGTGAAAGATGGACCGAGCAATGGGAAAGAATATGGAAGAGGAAAGACACGGCTTTGATAACACTACCTACAAACAGATACAATTATTTCAGATTATTTGAAGAACTCCGGCTTGCCGGCGAAGGTTATGGAGTCGGTCAATTCATTGTATTTGATGACCATACATCAGATAGCTTTATGTACAAAGACCAACAGGGTTATCAAGGGCAATTACCGAAAGGATTATACGCTATAGATTTGTTAACAGGAATGCCGATTGATTTTGAACCCGGAGAAGTAACCACATCAGTAGCAGGTATTATGATATTAAGGATAGCTTTGAGATACGGACTTCCAAAACTAATGATAATGGAAAACTCAAGAGCTATGAAGTCATCAAGAATGGCGGGTATTATCGAAGCTTTATATCCGGAAGAAATATTAGAAGAATACAAAGACGAAAGCAAAAATTATTGGCTGAGGAAAATCTGGGGTAATATACAAAGTCCGATTGCAAGGAATATACCATTGATACCGAGGCACCCGGGGAAAGCAAGAATAGAGCGATGGTTCAAAGGCACAATATTAAGGCACGATGCAAAATACTTCCCTAAGACTTATCAAGGCGGCGGGAAAAACCCGGTGCAATTACATTTAAACACAAATCCAATCAAACCACCGAAAGATTATACATTTGGGAACTATTACAATTCAATAAAAAAGTACCTCGAAGAAGAAATGCCGGAGAGTATGCATCCTTCAATGTTTCCCGGGTTTGAAGCAAAAACGGGGTTAAAGCCTACTTTACGCAATGTATGGAATTATTACGGAGGCGATGACAATGCGGGCACAGGCATAATGCCGGATAAAAGCAATATAGCGAGTTTATTGTATTGGTTGGCTGAAGACAAGGAAGACGCTATGCTTCACAAAACAATAGTCAAAGCAGTAAGCGGGCGGGTACAATGCACAATCAACGGTAGTTTGTGCTGGTTTGTTGACGAAAGTTTAATACCGTTAAAAGGTGAAAAAATAGCAATAATTACCGTTCCCGATGTAATAAGTGCGGGAATGGGCGAGAATATAAACACAGCCAGAAACAACAATTATGCGGCATTATTCCATCTACAAAACAAGCAACCAAGGTTCTTAAATATTGTCAAAAACATATACATAGACTCACCGGAGATTATCGAAGAAAGCAAGGCGATTGTAATTCAAACGAGGGCGGCATACAGAGAGACAACCGGTGGTGAGAATTTATTAAGAAAAAAGACTATGGAAGCGAAGAAGCAGAAATCTCGGATTATAGAGCTGAGGTCCGGGATCAGAGAAGAAGCGGATAGTAAAATTAACAGATTATCTCAGGAAGAAGACAAACAAGAAAATCAAGATTATGATAGTGAAATAAAAAGACTAATAAGTCTATAAGTAATCAATAATTAATAATTAACAATTGAGGTAGTGTATGTCAAAATCAAGTATTGTATTAAACAAAGACGGTTCGCTTGATATGGTATTAAATAACCAAGTAGAATTGTCGGAGAGTGAGAAGCAGGAATTACAGAGGTTAGAACGTTCACTCGGTCAGCTCTCGAATGCGGAGACTTTATTTAAAAAAGAGCAGAAGCAATTAGAGATAGCACTGATGAATGTGCCGGATTATCAACGAATGATAAAACTGCGAGAGAAAACGAAAGCAGTGAGGAATATGCAACGTACGGCAAAGATTGTATTAGATGCCAAATACGAGCAAATATTCAGCGACAGAGGGATACAACAAAGTCCGGATATGTATTTAGACAGAATACCCGACGCACCGGTAAAGACAGGCAAAAGAGGACGTCCGAGAAAGGAGAGAATATAATGATTAAGCAAAACAAAAGAAGCAACAGCTATAAAATATCTCCTGATAGAAACAAAGAATATACGAAACCTTTAAAAACCAATGCTCAAAAGACAATTGGCAAGATATACTTTGAGATGCTGTCGTGTGCCATAGCGTTAGCACCATTAGACGGGTTACAAATCGAATTAGCAGGCAAGAACTACAAAAAAGAAAAACTAAGAGCGATATTGCCGGATTTATTTCTTAACAACGAGTTACCCGACGACATAAGGCGAAATCTGGTAAACAACTGGGGCTTGCCAAAATCGGCTGATATTTTGGAAGAAGGCGGATTTGGGAGATTTGAACCGGAAAGTTTATTAAGAACAATAAATCACATAGAGGCATTATGGCTTATTCAGAAATTTATGGAAATGAAATATAGAGATTGTGCAGAATTTTATGCTTCCAAAGAAGACGAGAAACACGAGAAACCCGAGAAACCCAAGAAAATCAAAGGTAAAATATTCAAATTATTCAAGAGGAATTAAGATGAACAGAGTAAAATTATACAAGGATTTGTATTGTGCGTCAAGGTCGGCTTGCGATCCATACTGGAGACAGGACAGCGAGCGGGTGAAAGAGACGAGGGATTTGGCTTGTATGGAGTTATTCGACAAACATTATTCGGAACTAAGCAACGAAGAGATATTATTTGTAATCGAAGAGTTGAACAGCAAAACATCTCCGAAGCAAAGACGATATGCGAGTCCGAAGCAAAGACGATTAATGCAGTCGTATGCAATCGCTTGCGGATTATATTACTGCGATATGGAAGGATTAGGATATTATGACAAAGCAAGCGATAAGATGTACCAAAATAAAGAATTACGAAATTATTTGAAATTATGTTTTGATGAGAAAAGCGGGATACCGAATAACATACTCAGGCAACTATACGAGCGATGGATTAATCCGAAATCGCATCAATTATTAGAGCAGGGCGGATTTAGAAAGCCTGCAAGGAAACCGGAGCGGTTTTTTTATGAATATTTGACGCCTGATGAAGCGAGGTATTTGATTAATCGCTATAGGGAAATATCAATGAATATAAGCAGACCGAATAGTGCAGACAGGATTGAAGAAGAAGCGGTGATGAATTAAGAACACTCGGGCAAGCCCGAGTGCTTCCTTAAAATTACAAAAAGGAGAATAAAATGGAATACAAAAAATTAGATGTTTTGACGCTTGACGGCATAAAGAAGATACATAAGCAATGGAAAGATATTGGTTGCAATTATGTAGCGGAATTAGTATCGGCTTATGCCAGAGGGAAATATGGGAAAGATTTGTGGGATGCAAGAACACCGGGGCAAGCCCCGGTGCTTCCGAAAGCCCCGGTGCTTCCGAAAGACACGGTGCTTCCGAAAACTACGGAAGAGAAAACAAGAAAAAGAATCGTAAGAGTTACGATAGATTAACTGAATTTATTAACATTTAAGAAAGGTTTTATTATGGGAACTGCAACAGCAACACGTCAAAAAAAAGCCGTTATGATAGGTATCGGCGACTGGGACGAAGCAGACGAATGCTTGGAAGAGTTAGGCAAGATTGACGCTATCATCAGCAAAGAAGAGGCTGAGTATAACGCCAAAGAGCAAGAGAGAAGGCAAGTAATTATAACTAAACACGCACCTTTGAAAGCAAAGAAGGAGGAGTTAGAGTTATATTTAAAAAACTTCGTTATGGCGCACAAAGCGGACTTTGGCGACAAAAAAAGCAAAACGTTGCCAAATGGCGAAGTGAGTTTAAAATTAAGTCCGCCGGCAATCATAAAAAACAAGAGATTGAGTTGGGCGGAAGTATTGGAGATGATAAAAGGCACGGCAAAATTTGCCAAGATGTTTATCCGCAAAACGGAAAACATCAATAAGCCTGCCGTCATCAGTGCGTATCAATCGAAACAAATCACAGACACGGAGTTAATCAAATACGGTATGTCGATAGAACAGAAAGAGAATTTTGCTTATAAACTCAAAACTGCATTAGGAGGTTAGACTATGGAAGAAGTATTATTTATAAAAATAGATGAACTGCATCCGCATCCGAATCAAACGGCAATATATGGAGAAGAGGAGCCGGAAGCAGAGTTTTTGGAATCCGTCAGGGAAAGGGGGGTTATGACCCCCCTGATTATAACACCGGCAAAAAAGGGGTATATTATTGTGTCGGGGCATCGTCGCAAAACGGCATCAAAATTAGCAGGGAAAGACGCTGTGCCTTGCATTATCCGGAGATATAAAACACAAGAAGAATTGGATATTGCTCATATAGAATTGAATCGCCAGAGGGAAAAAACAACCAAGCAAAAAATCAACGAATTTATCACGTGGAAGCAAATACTACGCCAAGATTTGCAACTAATTGATAATAAAGTAGATGGCATTGATGAAAAAACGGCAAATATGCTCTCGTTGCGGCGCCTCAACGAGATAGATATAAAGAGCAAAAACAAAGGGAAAAGAATTGTTGATATAATAGAAGAATCCACAGGGCTATCGGAATGGTTTCAGCGAAACGCAACGGTAGTATTCGATGATATATATTCGGGCGACAAAATTGAGAAATACAGGGATAAGGGAGTCAGCGAAAAGGTAATTAACAAAATATGGCAAAACATTCAAGAAGTTCGCAAATCAGTTAAAAAGGGTGATTTGGAGTTGAGTGAAGCGGCGAAAGGTATAAAGGAGATGTTCAAAAAGATTGAAGAGGGATTAAGTCCAAAAAAGACAAAAGTCAGGAAAGCAAAGACGGAAAATGTTGCAAGTAAAGAAACGGAGTTATATTCCATATCACCTATAACGAGATATACATTTAGCCAAAAGCCGGTAAAATACGAGGAGAGCAAAAGCGTAATTGACTTTGTCATCAAAACGGCGAAAGGCAACGATGCGGGAATAATCAAAACAATGGGACAGCCGACGGGATTTTGTATCCACATTAAAGGCAGAGAAGGAGTATTTATGATTAATTTGGATGAATTAGCAACAATGGTAGAGAAGAAATTATGATTAGCAATGAATTATTATCTGACGGCATGTCTGTGATTTCGGAAAAGACAGGAGTGCCGATATATCAAATAACAGGCAAATCACACAAGAGAAAAATAGTGGATGCAAGGCATATATATTGCTATGTAATGAAATATTGTGGTTTTGATTACAAACAAATAGCAAACAGAATCAACAGAGATAGATCTACTGTATATCCCAGTATAAAAAAAATTGAGAATATTGCGCAATATGATAGAGAGTTTAGAAGCCTATTAGAGAAGGCAATATCCGATACAATTAATTTCGAGAAAGCCACCTGTTGAGCCAGAAGCAAGACATATTGGAGTATCTCAAAGACGGGAACGAAATAACGCCGATGGAAGCACTGAAGAAATTCGGATGCTTTCGTCTCGGCGCCCGTATTTGGGATTTAAAGACCGAGGGTTGGGAGATTGAAGCAGAGACGACAGAAGAGAACGGGAAGCGGTTCAGTAGATACAAGCTAAAAACAAATCCGCAATTATCATTATTTGAGGGTATATATAATGCAATGCGATAGATGTGGCGGGGAGAAATTTTATCAAATGCGTAAATATCCGTCAAAGCGATATGTCGGAGGCAAATGGATATATTCCGCAAATATTGATACACGCAAGGTATATTGTGCAGAATGCGGGCAGATATATTACACAGAAACAATCAAATCGCACATAATAGAATTCGATAAAAAACGAATGAAGAAAAAAATAAAATCATTGAAAATTGAGCAAACGGGTTTATTTGACGATGTGGTTGACGGGAGTCGGGAAAATATTTTGAAAACAGAAAGGAAAGACAATGAAAATTGAAGCAATGATAAGAAAAATTGTTCGGACTGCTGTCAGAAAACGGGACATCAATTATTTGAAGAGAGAATTAAAGAAGTTGTTCGGAAGCCAAAAAGGACATCAGAGTAGGCAGGCGAAATTAGAGCAAGACAAATTGATGCAAGAATCAATAAAGCGTTACCAATGGTTGACGAATTTTACAATGATAAGCTCGGAAGCCGATGAGGTAAAAAAGCAATTTAAAATAATCTTGGAAAACATTGCAACTATCGGAGGCAAGATTAACAGAGAATTGTTAAATAAGGTTTCGGAAGCTATATCGCAAGACAAAACATTCAGGGAGATTCACGAAATTACGGAAGGGATTATAGGCAAATACAGATATTACGCAAAGACTATAACAGAAACTGCTCTTTCCGGATTTGATACGACTGCGATGTTGATAGAAGCGGAGAAATCAGGAATAGACAAATTCAAATATGTCGGACCGCCGGCACAGAGACCTTTTTGCATCAAATTGCTTGCAGAAAGTAAAGCAGGGAAAACTTGGACACGTGCGGAAATAGAGGCAATGGATAATGGTCAGGGTTTACCGGTGATGTATTACAAGGGTGGATACAATTGCAAACATTCTTGGGTGCAGGTTAAATGATAATTGAAAATGGAAAATTGAAAATAAATTTAGAATTGAAATAATTAAAGTAATTTTGTAATTAGAACAAAAAAAGAGTTGA
>CAZVPQ010000100.1:0-7466 GCA_964628675.1 uncultured Hyphomicrobiales bacterium
AAAAACATTAATCAACAAAAGATATGACAAATATTCCAAACAATATCCTTATTTTTGTTTTTTTAAATTTGATCATTTTAGAAATAAATAGAAAAATATATGGATATAGTAGTTGCATCGGCGGAAGTGTCTCCTTTGGCAAAAGCAGGCGGATTAGCCGACATAGTGGAATCTTTGTCTGTCGAATGGAAAAAATTCGGACAATCTCCCTATATTATTATTCCTAAATATGCAGATATCAATGTCAGTGAATACGGTTTTCACCCTACTTATTTAATTCTTTATGTACAAATGAGTCATTGGGTTGAATTTGCTCACTTATGGTATGGAAAACTCCCCGGTACCGATGTCCCGGTATATCTTATAGAAAACAATGATTATTTCAATAGGTACGGTATTTATGGCGACCATGGAGAATACAAAGATAACGACAGACGATTTATTTTCTTCAGCAGGGCTGTTTTTGAAGCAATAAAAGCAATTAAAATCAAACCTGACATAATTCATGCACATGATTACCATACTGCTTTTACAATGGCATTTTTAAAATCTCAATATAGTAGCGACCCTGTGTTTTCAAAAACTGCAGGAGTTTATACTATTCACAATTTAGCTTATCAAGGTTGGTTCAATCCTCAAAGAGCAATGGATTTTTCTACTTTCGGAATGAGCAATTTCTACCCCGGCTCTTGGTTCGAACATAAAGGTATGGTCAACGCAATGAAAACGGGCATAATGTTCGCAGATAAAATTACTACTGTAAGCCCAACTTATGCAAAAGAAATAAGGGAACCATATTATAGCGAAGGTCTGCAAGATGTGTTAAATCATAGAGGTGCAGATTTATTAGGAATACTGAACGGTGTATATTACAATGAATGGTCACCCGAAGAAGATGATAAACTTTATTCTAAATATTCAGAATTCTATCTAAAAGGTAAATTATTTAATAAAAATAGATTTTTGCAAGATAATGGATTATCTGAAAACGACGATTTGGAAATTCCCCTTTTTGGTATGGTTACTCGATTAACAGAACAAAAGGGCATAGATTTACTTATGAATAAATTAGAATGGCTCCTTGATAATCATAACTGCAGATTCACATTATTAGGTTCAGGCGAAAAGAAATATGAAGATTTCTTTAATTATATAGCTTGGAAATATCCTGGCAGAGCTATAGTCCATCTCGGATATAATGAAAAACTTTCTCATAGAATTTTAGCAAGCTCCGATTACTTATTAATGCCGTCTCGCTTTGAACCTTGCGGTCTAACGCAAATGTATGCTCTCAAATACGGCACAATACCAATTGTAAGACTAACAGGTGGTTTAGCCGATACCATAAAAGAATATGACAATGCATCAGGCAAGGGTAATGGTTTCCATTTTTGGCAATACAATGCCGACGACCTTGCTTATGCAATCAGAAGAGCTATATCAATTTACAACAATGATCCTCATTGGACAATTATCAGAAAAAATGCTATGGAATCCGACTTCTCGTCTTCCAAATCTGCACTTGAATACTTAAAAGTATTTCAATGGGCTATTGAAAAAGCTCATAGTATTAAAAAATAATATGGCAACTACTTTTCGAAACCATACATAGAATCAATTAAATCGGCAAATTTTCTTTCCACAATATGCCTTTTAATACTAAGTTTTGGAGTTAGCGAACCATTTTCAACGGAAAATTGCTCTGATAGTAATGAAAACTTTCTTACTCTTTCATATTTAGCCAAATCCTTTTGCAGTCTGTCAATATCCCGTTTGATAGTTTTAATTATTTTCTCATTTGAAATTAATTCTGTATTTGAATTATACTTTATCTCGAAATTATCAGCAAGTTTTTTCAATTCATCAAAATCGGGAGTTATCAAAGCAGTACAATACTCTCTTCTGTCACCAATCAAAACACATTGCTCAACATAAGCACTCTGAACTAACAAACTTTCAATAGGTTGAGGAGCAATATTTTTACCACCACTACTAACAAGAATATGTTTTTTTCTATCTGTAATTTTATAATGGTTTCTTTCACTTTTAACTGCAATATCACCTGTATAAAGCCAGCCATTCTCATCAATGGCTTCTTCAGTAGCTATTTGATCTTTCCAATAACCTTTCATAATATTGGGACCTCTTGCCAATAATTCACCATCCTCGGCTAATTTTACTTCAACATTAAACAAAGGGCTACCAATAGTTCCGATTTCGTTATCATCTACTCTGGTAACAGAGATAACAGGAGATGATTCCGTTAATCCATAACCTTCGAGAATAGTAATCCCTGCGGCAAAGAAAAACTCACAGACTGATTCATTTAACGCCGCACCACCGGAGATGAACATCCTTAAATTCCCGCCAAAGCGCTCCCTGATTTTAGAATAGACCAACCTATCGGCTAACTTATATTTCGTTTTCAAAGTAAGAGGAATTGATTTTTTATCTAATTCTCTTTCAATGTATTTTTTCCCAATATTTATTGCCCAATTAAATATCTTTTGTTTCGCAGGTTTTTCTTTTTCAATATTTGCATAAATCTTTTTCTTAACTATTTCCAAAAGTCGTGGAACCGTAGTCATCAAAGTCGGTTGAACTTCTTGTAAATTCAAGGCAACAGTTTCCAAAGATTCCGCAAGTGCAACCGTGCCTCCGCAAGCAACAGCAGTATAATAACCGGTAGTTCTTTCATAAGAATGGCATAATGGTAAAAATGAAAGGAAAGTATCATTTTCAGTCAAAGGAATAACTTTGAAAATCCCTTCTATATTAGACAATATATTTTTATGTGTCAACATAACACCTTTGGGATTGCCTGTTGTCCCACTAGTATATATTATTGTAGCTAAATCATCAGTTGTAATGCTATTCAATCTTTTCTTTAATAATTCTCTTCTTTCTTCAGAGCTTTTTAATTTTTTTCCTGTCCCACGAATCTGATTCATTGATTTAACTGTAACATCATCGGTCTCGAACTCATCGTTAATAACTATTATATGTCTTAATTGAGGCATATTAGGTTTGTTTTCAAGAATTTTATGCAATTGGAAATTATTGGAAACGATTATTGCCGTAGCCTCACAATTATTATACACATATTCTAATTGTTTAGAAGTCAATGTGGGAAATACCGGTACATCAACTGCACCAATACTGAGAATAGCCAAATCTGCGATAATCCATTCATATCTGTTTTCAGAAACAATACCTATTCTATCACGTTCTCTAATACCCAATTCCATAAGACCCAATGCAAAACATTCCGCAAATTCACGAACTTGATTATGTGTCAAACCAACATATTTGCCATCTTTTTTATACTTTAATACTTCTTTGGAATCACCGTATCTATCAGCTAATTCGTCAAGCATTGATGGAATTGTAGAAAAATGCATAGACTTCTCCATTTAATTGTTAATATTGAATTTATATAAAATAACAAATCATTTTTAAATAATAAAATAATTTATTCTCATTTACAAATTAATTATTCTCATTTACAAATTAATTTTATTGTGTTCGGACATTCTCTTCAACTTATTTATTTCTTCAACTTTACCGGCTATGATTAAGAATTCTTGCTCAGAAAACTTATAGTCAGCTTGTGGGAGGGCTTTTAACTGACGTGAATAACGGTTAGAACTTTTTATTGAGATTATATCCACACCATAATTAGCTCTAATATTTAATTCTTTAATACTATGTCCAATAAACTGTTTTGGAACAGGCATTTCAGTGATTACATAACCGTCTAAGAATCTGACGTCTTTTTCAATATTAGCTGAAGAAATCTTGTCAGCCAAATCAGAAGTCATTTCTTGATATTCTACTTCTTTTCTATAAGAATTATCAATATCTTTACGCCAAATCATTCCTATTTGTTTAGTTGGATTTTTGGAATTAACTACTGGAAGTCCGTCATAACCAATTTTATCCATCTTCTCTAAAATAGTTTTACAATCATCATCTAAATTTGCCTTAGAAATCCTATTATCACAAATATCACCGGCAATACATACAAATTTTAATTCATCTTTATCTAATATGAAATTTTTGATATTATGAATTGAAATCATACCTTTGAAATTGCCTTCATGATCTTCAACGGAAATATATGGTACTCTTTGAGAAATGACTGCTTCAACAATATCATTAAACTTTTTATTCTCAGTTATAGACGCATATTCCTTTTGATAAATATCTTTAACATAAATGGATTTCAAGATATTCATTTCAGGTCTTTCTCTTACATTAATGTTTCGTAAAAGTAATTTGAGAGTATAAATTGATTCCTTCGATAGTTTTGTTGATATAATCATACTTAAAATACAAGTTACCATAAGAGGTAATACAATATCATAGTCCATTGTAAGTTCAAAAACAATAATAATTGCTGTAATAGGAGCTCTCGTTGTTCCGGCTACCAAACCACCCATTGCGACAAGTGCATAAGCCCCGGGGTCAGCTGTATTACCAGGGAATAAATAATTTGCTAATAATCCGAATGCAACTCCCGTCATTGCTCCCATAAATAAAGAAGGTGCAAAAATTCCACCCGAACCACCAGAACCTAATGTAACCGATGTAACAAATATCTTAATAAAAATCAATACTATTGCCAGATACCAAATAGTGTTGCCATTCAAAGCAATATTTATTGAATCATATCCTACACCCATTATTTGAGGAAATAGTAGTGCTGTTGCCCCAACTATTAATCCCCCTATTCCGGCTTTCATATAATCGGGAATTTTAATTTTATTATCCCAAATGTCTTCAAAGAAGTATAAAACTTTGATAAAGAGATAAGAAACCAAACCTGTTACAATTCCCAATCCAAAATATAAAAATATCTCCATAGAATTCTGAAGATGATATGCAGGAACTTGAAATGCGGCAAAGTCACCTTCAAAATGGTGCGATATAACAGTTGCCATTACTGATGAAATAACAATCGGTGAAAACTGTGCTACGGTAAAATCCATTAATACTATTTCCACTGCAAACAAAGCCCCTGCTATAGGAGCATTAAAAGCCGCCGCTATACCTGCCCCAGCACCACAACCAACTAAAGTTTTTAACCTCTTGCTAGGAACATTAAAGAATTGACCAATTGTTGAACCCAAACTCGAACCAATTTGGATAATTGGACCTTCTCTTCCAACTGATCCTCCGGTTCCGATAGTTATTGCCGAAGCTATAGATTTTATGACTGCGACACGAGGTCTAATTATCCCGCCCTTTGTTAAAATAGCTTGCATAACCTCGGGAACTCCATGCCCTTTTGCTTCAGGAGCAAAGAAATATATTATGGGTCCTACAATCAGACCGCCGATAACCGGAGCAAGAATTTTTATATACCATGGAGCATTAATAATATTTTGGAGGATACTTCCGTCGCCAGTAAAGCTAATATCCGATATTAATTTAATTAAAGCACGTATCCCAATTGCACCAAAGCCCGCAAGTACACCTATGATAATAGCAATGATTATCATAAACAAATGCTCAGTCATTTTCACTTTGTTTAAAAACGATACAGTGTAATTTGAAGATGTTAAATATAGTTTTCTGAGTTTTGAGACTATAGAAAAATTTATATCACTTAGTTCTTGCATTTCTATTTACTTCTTACCATAAAATATATCTTTTAATAAATTATCAACAGAATAAAAAAAGCTAACAAAACTATAAATTTTTTCGGATAATTCCTATTTTTGAAGAAGATATTTTGGAAATAGATATTTGTAATTTTCTTTGAACACTTTTGTATAAAACAATCGTATTACAATCTTGCTTGAAGTAATTGCTTACGTTAAAGTTTATTCGTTTAAATCAGCGTTCTAAGTGAATTGCAAGCAACTACAATAATAAATATAGTACCTAAAAATTTAATACAATAGGTTTATTAATAGAAGAACCAAACAAACACATTTTTAATTTTAAATTATTGTGGTATAAGCAATGGTTTAAGCCGTTTTACAATAATATTTACAGCTTTAAGCCCATCTTTTTCTTTTTTAAAAATATTTTTAGCTTGATATTTCGGATAGGCAAGTTTTGTCCTAACATTATACACATAAGCATTTATAAGTAAATTACCTGCTCGTATATAGAAATTTCCTGTAATCACTTTCTCAACATTCAATGATTTGACTGTTTTCCACATATCGGTAAGATATTCGGGATTAGTCGGATCAAGGTTTATTTCAGCTAAAGCATCTTCAATTGAATCTGCAGGTACAATTTGCATATATTTATTTTCAGTATCGAGTTTTATCAATGCTTTTTGAAGTGAATCCTGCAATTTATAGGACCAAATATTTAACTCAATTTTACCTTCCATATTTTGAAAAGGAAGTACTGCATAACGCGTTTGCGATTGAGCAATAAATGAAATCAAAATAGATACAATGAAAAAAAAGAAAATTTTTACAATTATTCTAAACATTACATTCTCCTTGACAATAAAAATAAAATTGAAATTTCAAGGAAACTATTACACACAAAATAAAAAAAACATTTAATTTAACACTAAAGCTCTTTCAACTTTGAGTCAACAAATTTTTTAACTTCTTGAAATCCCGTTTTAAGTTTTTCTTCCATCTCTGCGGCTTTTACCCAGTCAGCTTCTTTCGCATACCCCATTAGTTCAATACCTAATTGAGCAACTTCGTCTATTCCAAATTGGAAACAAGATCCTTTTAAAGTATGTCCAAAACGATATAATTCATCTGTGTCTTTTTTAGCAAGAATTTCAGGCATTTGTTTTGCAATATCATTTATCCATGTATCAACAAATTCCGGTAATAATTCAATGATAAACGGGTCATCAGGAATTTTCACTTTTATTTCCTTTCTATAATTAATAATAACTATTACTTAACTGAAAAAACTATAAGCCGAATTCTGTCTTCTTCATAAAAATGAAGGAGGCAATAATTTATCTGGGAATAATGTCGCCATTATCCTCAAGCAGCCTACCCTTATACGTTAGAATAATCTATCGGACGAGCAATCCTCAAACGCATATTTATTTGGCTTTGCTCCGTGTCGGGTTTACAAAGCTGACTTAGTTACCTAAATCACTGGTAAGCTCTTACCTCACCTTTTCACCCTTACCACCACATAAATGGTTTGGCGGTTTGTTTTCTGCTGCACTTTCCGTCAGCTCATATTGTAAAGAACAATACTAACTGCCTTCGCGTTACGAAGGACACTGCTCTATGGAGTTCGGACTTTCCTCATCTTATATTAAATAAAACGCTATTGCCCGTTTTTCCAATTAAGTAAAATTATTTTACTATGCAATAAATCCAAAAGCAATTATATGAAAAAAATATGTGTAAAAAAAACTGTTTGCATTAAATTTCGATTTTTATTTAATTTTTATTGATTTTTTACAAAAAATCCTCTTTTTTTTTTGGAATAAATAAATAATAAAATAATTTTTATTTAAA
>CAZVPQ010000101.1:0-7430 GCA_964628675.1 uncultured Hyphomicrobiales bacterium
AAAATACTAAAATAAGTTTTTTACTTGTAATGGCATTATATAGCTCTAAAAATCATTACTTATATTTGAAAAAAATTGGTTTATCTCATATAGATAATGAATACATTCGCTATTGATTTAGAATTTTCTTGCTCTATCTTACTTTGAAAGTAGCCATTGCAACAATTGCAAGCAAAACAGCAATAATATAGAATCGAACAACAATTTTTGATTCGTGCCAACCGATTTTTTCAAAATGATGATGCAATGGTGCAATTTTGAATATTCTTCGACCTTCTCCGTATTTCTTTTTAGTATATTTAAAATAACTGACTTGTAAAATAACCGATATGGTTTCAGCAAAGAAAACCCCGCCAACAATCGGGAGTAAAAGTTCTTTTTTTATTAATATACTTAAAACGCCGATAGCTCCGCCAAGAGCTAACGAACCGGTATCTCCCATAAAAATCTGAGCAGGATATGAATTATACCACAAAAAACCTAATGCCGCACCTATCAAGCCAAAACAAAAAATTGTCAATTCTGCCGAACCGTCAAGATAAACGATATTCAAATAATCGGCAAATTTTACGTTGCCTGTAACATAACTGAATATCGCTAATGCTAATACTGCAATGCCAACTGTGCCAATAGATAAACCGTCTAAACCATCGGTTAAATTTACGGCATTAGAAGTTGCGGTTATTATAAAAATTACGACAGGTATATAAAAAATGCCCCAATCCAAATTAATATTTTTGGAAAAGGGTATTGTGGTTACTGTGTTAATTGAAGCGAAGGAATCGGAAAATATATTTGGGAAAAAATAAATCACTCCCCCAACAATCAAGCCTATAGAAACTTGACCTATTATTTTATATCTTCCGATTAATCCATTAGGTAATTTTTTTATTACTTTTAAATAATCGTCAATAAAACCGACAATCCCCATCCATATTGTAGTAATTACGATTAATATTACAAACATATTCGCAATATCAGCCCATAGTAATGTTGGCACTAAAACCGACAGCAAAACAATAAGTCCGCCCATTGTGGGTGTGCCGGCTTTTGTGGAATGATTTCCAATAGTTTGTAGCTCTTTTTTTGCTTGTTCTCTTATTTGTTTTTTTCTTAAAGATTTTATTATTTTAGGACCGAAATAGAAACTTATTAAGAGAGCTGTTATAGCGGCGGCGTATGCTCGGAAAGTAATATATTGGAAAACACCAAATCCGGGAGTATTAAAATTTTCTCTGAGCCAAAGTGCTAAATAATAAAGCATTATTTCTTTTATGTTTATTGAAAGAAAGTTTTTAATTCTAAAATAATATCTTCCATTGCCATTCCTCGTGAACCTTTAACTAATAGCAGGTCATTTTTATTCAAATAATTCTTCAAATGTTCAACTATATCTCTTTTATTATCAAAATAGCTTACATTATCTAAATTATCTAAAGCATTATAAGCTTGTTTCATTTCCTGTCCATATAAAAATACATTATCCGCTATTTTTGATATTTCCGAAATAATATTTAAATGTTCATACAAAGATTGACCACCCAATTCTTTCATATCTCCTAAAACAGCATATTTTCCACCTTCATTTTCAAAAGCAGTCAAAGATTTAAAAGCGATTAACATTGAATCGGGATTAGCATTATAAGTATCATTAATTATATTAATACCATTGATTTTTTCCAGTAACATTCTACCATAGGCAGAAGAGTTGTCAGGCCGATAAGACTCTAAGCCTTTTTTTACTTGCTCACTATTTAAGTGAAAATGAAAACCAACTGCGGCGGCAGCGATTGCATTTAAACCTGAAGCATATCCTATTGTTTGTAATTTCGCAGTAAATTCTTCTTTCTCTACAAAGAAATCAACAATTGTATTAAGATTTTTATTTAATCTAATCTTGCCTTTAATCATCTTCTCATTTTCAGTACCGAATGTTACCGAATTTTCCATCAAAGGCATATATTTGCGTAATCGTTGGTCATCTGAATTGATAAAAGTAACTCCATCGGTTTTGTATAAAAAACCGAACAAAAACGCTTCTTCTATTTCAACTCCTTCCAAATCCTTAAAACCTTCGAGATGTTCCTTGCCTATATTAGTTATTAATCCGTGGGTCGGTTCTACCATATTTGATAAAAGAGCAATTTCACCGGGTTCATTAGTTCCAATTTCCAAGACTGCAATTTCATAATTATCAGATAATTGGAAAAGCATCCAAGGCACACCAATTTGATTATTGAAATTCTTATGCGTTTTCAAAGTTTTATATTTTTGTGCTAAGACATTTGCGGTCAATTCCTTAGTAGTAGTTTTCCCATTTGAACCGCCAATAGCAATGATAGGGAAATCAAATTTTCTCCTGTGATAATTTGCCAATCTGCCCAATGCTTCAAGGGTATTTTTAACAACAATCAATGGAATTGAATCTGTTTTATCCATATTTATTTTATACCAATCTCTATCAACCATCACAGCGGCGGCTTTTTGTTCGATAGCTTTATCAATATATTTATGACCATCTGAATTTTCGCCGCGTAGAGCAATAAATAAATTCCCTTTATCAATAAAACGGCTATCAGTTGAAATACCTTTGCATTGCCAATCTTTTGGCAAATGTATAGTAGAACTATCTCCAAAGTTTCCTATTATTTCTAACTTATCTAATACAACAGAGTTCTTTAACATTAAAGCTCCAATTATTTGATGTTTTTTATAAAATTGCAATTCCAAATAATTAAACTAAAAAATTTTCATTGATTTTAATAATTATTTTTATTGCGGAACATAAAAATTACATTAAAATCAACTTATTTTTGATAGGAAATTAGTATTTTTGTATAGCAGTTGTAGGAAAGTTAGGTTTTATGAAACAAAATAACATATTTGAAAAAATAATTATAACAATTTTGGTGCTATCGCTGATATTATTCGTTGGTAGCAATATTGTTAGATATGCCATAGCTTATGATTTATTTATACCCGGTACGGAACTAAAACTTAAAGATTGGTATAACGATGCAATTCGTCTTAATGTGCTTCATTTATTTGCCGTAGCAAGTTTTTATACAATTGCAGGATTTATCTCCGCATTTCTTAGCTCATTAATTCTTTTTATCTTAAAAATCAAAGATTTAAAGCGTTACGGATGGCTTTTTATGGCTTTTGTTTTGTTCTTTTTGGCAACACCTGTTGAAATTTACTTGATTTACAACGACATTCATTTGATATTAATATTAAACACTAACGAAATTCATAGTTTTGCTAATCATAATATACAAGATTTCTTTATTTATAGATTTACAAAACTTACGATACCTGCTACATTGGCTTTTTTGGCAATTATTACAAGCATAATAATGGCAATTTGGCAACCATTGAATAATAAAGAAGATTTTTTAAATAAAGATATAAGAAAAACTCAAATCAAAGAAGATAAAAATGAAACTACAACTTAAAGAAGTATATGAGGAATTATTAATTATTGCCGATAAAATAGGAATTAAAGTTAGAAAGGAAAAAGGTAATTTTAACGGTGGTAATTGTATTATTAACGACAAAAATTTTATTATAATAAATAATTCGGTTCCTCTGGAAATGAAGACCAGTACTTTAGCTAAATGTTTAAAACAATATCCAATTGATAATGTTTTTATCAAACCTGCTGTCCGAGAATATATTGAGCAAGAAATTCAACTGAGAATTGACAGTAAAGACGAGTATGAACTCATAGTTGAGGAATGAAATTTTATTAAATCACGAGATATTAAATAATGTATGATTTATTACAAAGAGAATTGACTGCTTTAGTTGAAGGCGAAACTAATTTTATTACTAATGCTTCGAATTTATCGGCTTTAATATATGAACAAGTCGAGTCTTTGAATTGGGTCGGATTTTATATGATGTCGAATAGTGAATTATTGTTAGGTCCGTTTCAAGGAAAAACAGCTTGTTTGAGAATTAAATTGGGGAGTGGTGTTTGCGGTACATCTGCCAAAGAGTTAAACTCAATTATAGTGCCCGATGTGCATAAATTCAGCGGGCATATTGCTTGCGATTCGGCGTCTAATTCCGAAATTGTTATTCCCCTGATTAAAGACGGCAAGATTTATGGTGTTCTTGATATAGATAGTCCCAAATTTGATAGATTTAACGATGATGATAAAATTGGATTTGAGCAATTAGTTGAGATATTAGTGAATAGTTCAGATATGGAAGGGATATATAAGTATTATAATAGGGTTGGACTTGATATGACTAGTTCCACGACTTAAAAGTCGTGGCAATTCAATCGTGGCAATTCAGTTTTTAAGTTTAAAATGGGGTAAGAGAAAATTCAAGTTATATCTCTAATTGCAACCCTCGTCTGAAAGCGTTTAGATTGGCTTCTAAGAATTTTTCAGGGACGATTACAATAACGATAAAATTGTCGAATATGGTAGAAAGCATTATATCCAAACGCTTTTGAATTCAACATATACGAATTTAGTTAATGCTGTTTCTAAAAAGAATATAAATGTTTTTTTGATAAAATAAAGGGTAAATAAATGATTTCAATACCAAAACATATATTGGCTATGCGACGTTACGAGCCAGGCAAATCAACAGATGAGATTAAACGTCAATTTGGCTTAGAACGTATTATTAAACTTGCTTCAAATGAAAATCCTATGGGTGCTTCACCAAAGGCAAAATTAGCTATTAAAAAATATATTGATGAAACCGGTCGCTATCCTGATATTTCCAGCAGAGCGTTGAAGTTAAAATTAGCGGATATTTATAATATTGATTTTAACAACATTATTACAGGTAGTGGATCCGAATCGATTATAAGCGTTGCTGTTCGTTCGATTTTGCATAATGATGACGAAGTATTAACTTCCGAAGGAACGTTTATCGGCTTGTATGTTATTGTGAAAGCAAGCGGGCATAAATTAGTTCAAGTTCCACTTAAGGATTATGCTTTTGATTTAGACGCTATTGTCGATAATATCAATCCAAAAACTAAAATTATTTATTTGGCTAATCCGAATAATCCGACCGGGAGTATATTTACATCAAAAGAATTTGAAAATTTTATTGATAAAGTACCCAAAGATATACTAGTAATTCTCGACGAAGCATATTATGAATTTGCAAAAGAAAATCCTAATTACCCTGACTCATTAAATTATCGCTTGGATAATACTATTACTCTCAGAACATTTTCAAAGGCTTTTGGGCTGGCAGGTTTAAGGGTTGGTTATGGATTTGCCCATCAAGATTTAATTCATAACTTCGAAAAAGTTCGATTGCCATTTGAACCAACTGTTCTGTCTCAAATAGGAGCTACTGCGGCTTTGGAAGATAATGAATTTTTAAAGAAATATATTGAATTAAATCGAAATGGTCTTGAGTTTATATACAGTGTTTTTGATAAACTAAAAATAAAATATATAAAATCAGATGCAAATTTTGTTATGAGTATTTTTGATTCCGAAGAAACAGCCAATAAGATTACTTACAAATTATTAGAGCGAGGTGTTATTCTTCGTGGATTGAAAGCTTTTGGATTACCACATTGCATTAGGGTTACAACCGGATTAAAAGAAGAAAACGAAATATTTGCCGAAGAATTTGCAAAAGTATTATCAGAAGTAAAATAATTTGTTAAATAAATAAACATAAGAAAATGGATACGAAAAAATATAAAATCGGAGTTTTAGGTTTGGGTCCGGTTGGCTTAATATTATCTTATCATTTCAAAGAAGTCGGTTGCAATGTAGCTGTTTGCGATATGCTCCCCCGAAAAAATAAAATTGGTTAAAGAAGAAGATATTGAATTAGCTGGCGTTATGGAAAAGCAAACAGCTTTTGATGAAGTGTATTCTCCTTTGGAAAATTTATTGAAAAGCAATATTGATATCCTTGTATGTTCCGCTAAAGCATACCATGTTGATTCAATAATCAAACTTATTAATATTCGTAATATTAAAAAACTAAAATGATAAGTTGTAACTCATCGAAAATTAGTTCATTAATTATATTTACATTTAGAAAAAATATGTTTTCAAACATCTTTATTTCAACTAATCAATTTTTGCTAGCTAAAAAGTTTCAGATGCAATAATATTTTAATAGAACAAGCGTTTTACATAATAATTCGGTTTAAAAATATTTGGATTATATCTGATGATAACGAAAACAATAAAATGGAATAGGAAGATTCCTTCATATACTTACTTGGGTTGTCCATTGACAAAAAACGAATCGGCTTGGTGTTTTAGGATATGTTCACCCGATTATTCCGGCAAAGGTAGATGTGGCAGAATAGCCCCTCATACATTAAAAGGCAATATTCAACAAGGCATTATTGATTACAAAAAGAAAAAAAGAATGGAAACTATTTAGTTTTATTCATATTAATTCTTATTTTTAAAATTATTAATATTGTAAGGAGCATTTTATGAAGTATAAAATTATATTATTATTCGTGATTTCTTTTTTATTGTTTAATTCTTGTGAAAATACTGTTGTCAATTATGAAAAATTTGGGTGGAATATTCAGGACATAGGTGATAATAGAATAAATCTTAATACGACATTTTTTGTTGATACTTCTTATGGCTGGGCTGCCGGAGGATACTACGATGATTATAGTGATATTAATTACGGAAGTATTTTCTTTACAAGCGATGGAGGTGCAAATTGGACGACTCAATTTAAAAAAGATTCTGCTTACATTCGTTCTTTGTTTTTCTTTGATAAACAAAATGGCTGGGCTGTTGGTGATGGAGGCAGAATAATGAAAACTAACAATGGTGGTAACTCTTGGGAGAATATTGCCAGTGGTGAAACCGATCAATTACGTAAAATTCAATTCGTTAGTGATAATGTTGGGTGGATAGCCGGAACTTATGGTACTTTATTAAAAACAACAGATGCCGGCAATTCTTGGGCTGAAATTAAAACAGGTAATTCTTTGCATTATTTAGACTCTTATTTTCTTGATGAAAACACAGGTTGGTTAATTGGAGGTGCTTCTGACACTTTTGGGCATGGGAATGGCTACGTGTTTAAGACTATTGATGGTGGTCAAAATTGGGATTCTGTTTTAAATGATAATCAATCATTGTTTAGAAGAGCTTATGTATTAAATGATAATACAGTTTGGGTTGTCGGAGACAATGGAAGGATTTACAGAACTTCCGACGGTGGTCAAAATTGGGAATCACAAAAATCCGGCTTTATAAATACTGTTTTTTCAGTATGGTTTGCTGACGAAAACAAAGGTTGGGCTTGCGGCTTCGGGGGTAAAATTATAAATACAACTGATGGAGGAAAAAATTGGGTTAAACAATCTTCCGGCATATCAGATGAATTGTATAATATGTTTTTTATTAATGAAACAACCGGTTGGGTTGTAGGTTCTTATGGGCAAGTTTTGTACA
>CAZVPQ010000102.1:0-7378 GCA_964628675.1 uncultured Hyphomicrobiales bacterium
TATTCAACTTTTAAAATATAAAAAAAATATTATTTTACAAGGACCTCCCGGGGTTGGTAAAACATTTATCGCAAAAAGATTGGCTTATTATCTGATGGGAGATAAAGTAGAAGACAGGGTAAAAATGATACAATTCCACCAATCCTATTCTTATGAAGATTTTATTCAAGGTTATAGACCTAATGATGACGGAGGTTTTGAACTCAAAAACGGTGTATTCTATGAATTTTGCGGGAAGGCACAAAAAAACCTCAATCAAAAATATGTATTTATAATTGATGAAATAAACAGGGGGAATCTCAGCAAGATTTTCGGAGAATTGATGATGCTGATTGAAAAAGATAAAAGAGGGGAAGAGTTTGCCATTCCTCTGACATATTCAAAAAATCAAAATGATACTTTCTATTTGCCGGAAAATCTTTATTTTATCGGCACAATGAATACAGCCGACAGATCTTTGGCTATGGTAGATTATGCTTTAAGACGAAGATTTGGATTTTATGATTTGGAACCTATATTCAATGATAAATTCAAAAAGTTCTTAATTGAAAATAAAGTTGCAGAAGATATAGTCTCAAGTATAGTTGAGAAATTGCAAGAATTAAATCAATCGATTTCCGCTGATGGTAATCTCGGTAAAGGCTACCAAATTGGACATAGCTATTTTTGCCCAGATGACAACAAACAATTTGATTATAATGAAGATTGGTACAATAGAATAATTCAAAATGAAATTAAACCCCTGCTTAAAGAATATTGGTTTGATGATACACAAAAAGCAGATGAAAAATCCGACAAATTAAAATTATGAGTAAAAAAGAAATACCGATAGAAAATATTTACTATATGTTGATTTATGCTTGGAAGAAACTTAAAGAATCCGGACAAATCAACATTGATCAAATCAACAGAATAGAATTAATCAACTTGTTGGCAAGCGTTTTTCTGAGTGGTCTGGAATATTTAATTAAACGAAATCTTGACAGAAATTATATTTTGTTTTCCGAAGATACCCGTCACATCAGAGGTAAATTCGATTTTGCCGTATCTATAAAAAGAAATCTTATAAAAAAAGTAATGTTGCATTGCTCTTTTGACGAGATGAGTTATAATGTTATACATAACCAAATCATTAAAACAATGATAATGTATTTATTACGATTTAAAGATTTAGATGATGACATTAGAAAAAAATTGAGAACTCTATATTTTTATTTTAACGAAGTATCCACTATTGAATTAAACAAAAAAGTTTTTAGAACAGTTAGATTAAATCACAATAATTATTACTATGATTTTCTTCTGAAAATATCGGAGCTAATCTATGACAACGCTTTGTTCGATGAAGACACAGGCAAATATAAGTTCTACAATTTTCTCGAAAATAATATGGCTAATATTTTTGAGAATTTTGTAAGGAATTTTTATAAAATTGAATTGCCAAAAGAACTACCTGATGTTGATGTTAAAGGCAGTGAACAAATCAAATGGGACATCTCTGATTATGATGAAAATTCTATGGAAATATTACCGCAAATGCAAACAGATACTTCAATTGTTTATGAAAAAAAGAAATTGATAATTGATACTAAATTTTATATAGAAGCATTAAAAGGTCAATATGACAAAAAAAAATTAATATCGAACAATCTCTATCAGATATTCGCTTATGTAAAAAATAGCGAAAAAGAATTCCCCAATTGCCAAGGTATGCTCCTCTATCCAAAAGTTGATAAAGATATTGATGTATCTTATGTGATTCAAGAGCATAAAATTATGGTTAGAACAATCAATCTGAATCAGAAATGGGAACAAATTTATAAGGATTTAATTGATATAGTCAGTAAAGAAATAGTATAATTTTTAAGTTTATAAGGCAATTCGTGAATTGCCACAACATTTTTATCGCTTATACTAATTCTATAATTCCGCCGCCGAGGCAATAAACTCCGTCATAAAGGACGGCAAATTGTCCCGCCGCAATTCCCTCATCTTTTTCTTTAAGAAACACATTGACCTTGTCATTGCTATTGATTTCAATTTCACAATCAAATTTTTTGGGTCCGTGTCTTAATTTAACTTGCAAATTGTTTTTTGTTGTTTTTTCGGGAATCCAATTCATATCTCTGATAATAAATTTATCCCTTGTAACATCTAAATTGAGCTTTTCAGTAGAAATATAAATAATATTATTTTCTATATCTTTTTTAACAACATACCAAGGACCACCACCAAGTCTAAGTCCTTTTCTTTGCCCAACGGTATAATACCAATAGCCATTGTGTTTGCCTAATTTGTTTCCGGTATTAATATCAATAATATCCCCTTCTCTTTCCCCTAAGTGAAAACAAATAAAATCATTGTAATTGATATTTCCAAGAAAGCAAATGCCTTGGCTGTCTTTCCTGTCTTTATTCGCAAGCTTGTATTTATGAGCCAAATCACGAACTTCTTTTTTATTCAAACCTCCAATAGGGAAAATGATTTTTTTAAGTTGATTTTGTTTTAAATAAGTAAGAAAATAAGTTTGGTCTTTTACCGGATCGGGAGCGGATTTCAAGAAATATTTGCCTTCCTTTTCTTCAATTTCCGCATAATGTCCCGAAGCAATAAGTTCGTAGCTCGAATCAATCTTATTAATGAACTCTCCGAATTTTATATATCTATTACACATAACATCGGGGCTGGGAGTTCTGCCGGCTTTTAATTCTTTAATACTATATTCAACAACGGTATCAAAATAATCTTTTTGTAAATCTAAAATTTCCAAAGGAACATTCAATTGATTGCAAACATTTTGAGCAAAGCTAAGGTCTTCTTTCCAAGGGCAATGCCCAAGGAAAGCCATATCATCTTCGAGCCATATTTTGAGATAGAAAGCCGTTATATCGTAGCCTTTATCTTTAAGCAAATGAAGAGCCACAGAGCTATCAACTCCACCTGAGAGTAATAATGCTATTTTTTTATTTCCCATTATATAAAACTATTTTTTGAACAAATAGAAGCCCTTAACATATATGATAAGGGCTTGATATTAGTAATAAACTTTTATTTATTAAATTTATTGCTGTTAAATTTAATATTTTATTACTTTGTAATTATAATAATTCTCATTTATTTGTATTTGAAGAATATAAACAGCACTCGGGAAACCGCTTATATCAATAGTTCTATCAAAATTACTTAAATCCGAGACTTGCAATTCAAATACTAAATCACCAATTATATTTCTAATTTGAATTAATCCGGAATTAATACTATTATTTTTGAAATTCAAATGTAATAAACCGTCGGTTGGATTAGGGTATAAACTCATAATCTTATTGCTTGACTCAAAATCTTTAACAGAAGGATTTATATCGAAAAACAGAGGTTTGGACATATCAGATTTGCAAGCTTTTGCATTAGATACCTGTACCGTATAATAACCGGTAGTATCCGGCATATAAAATTTATCGTTAGCTCCTGCAATTTCTTTATCGTTTAAGAACCATTGATTACCTGTTTCCGCACTTGAAATTAAAACCTTTCCGCTTTGAGTAATTTCCGGTTGAGGAGGCACGTCATTAATGATTATATCTGTGGCAGATGAATCCGAGCAAAGAGTTATACCTGTTTGCATCAATTTTATCTGACCGGCACCGGTTTTTCCCCATTCTACTTGTATAGTGCTATCTTTTGCCGAGCCGATAATAGAACCTCCTGAGACAGTCCATTCGTTAATTATCGCATCTTTATCAACAATAGTATAAGTTTCTACTCTGCCTGTGCAAACGGTAGTGTTTCCGATAAATTCCGCACTTGGATTTTTGCTAACGTTAATATGTTGTAATTTAGTATTGGAACATCCTGTTGTTTTATCAGTTTGAGTTAAAATAACAGATGCTTTTACTAATGTTGAGTCATTTCCTTTGGGTATATTATTCCAAGTAACAATAATAGTGTCTCCAATATCGGAACCGGATATTATGCCGTTATAAACAGACCATTGATTAGTTAGGTTTTCAGTAGTTTGAGCAAAGTACATCATTACATTTCCTTCACAGACTTCATCGACACCCAAAATACCAACTTTTGGTATTGGAATAACATTTACATGTAAAACAACAGTATCTATTTGAGAAGAGATTGTGTCAGTTTGAACTAATGTAAGAAAAGCATCGCCCGGATCACCCCAAAGCACAGTAAGAGTTGAATCGGAATCATTTCCTTGAATTTCGCCATTTGTAACTTTCCAAAGATTTATTTTATTCTCTTCCGTTGGAATTGAATAATTTTCTTCGGAATGAGAACAAACAACCTCTTTGCCTTGGATTTTCAAGGGTGATGAGTTGATAGTAATATTCATAGAAATAGTATCGGAACACAAAGTACTGGTATTTGTTTCTTTTAGGCGTATATAACCAATACCGGGACCGCCCCAATTGATTAAGATATTGTTGTTGGTACTGTCTCCGTCAATTTTACCACCTAAAACAAGCCATTCGTATTCAATTTTAGAATTAGATTTAGTTGAATAATTTTCGGTTGAATATGCGGCGACAGTTGAATTTCCTGAAAATATTGGTATAGGAGCTAAAGTAATTTCGACATCTTGTTCTGTCGAATCAACGCAATTTGTAATTGTATTTGTTTGAATAACTTTTAAATTGCCGGAAGATTCATCGTTCCAGACAACTTCAACGTCAGGCAGAGTAGAGTCACCAATAATTTTACCATTAGTTATATACCATTGATTGATAAAATTAGTATCTGTTGATACTGAATAATTTAAATTATGCCTTGAACAAACGAGAGTGTCTCCCGCGATTTCAGGTGTAGGCAAAGGGGCAATAGTAATATCAAATCCGTTATCTGCACTTATGTTTTCGGGATTAGAAGCGCTAATTCTAACTCTATAATGAGTTCCAGTCGGGATAGAATCGGCAATAAATCCTTGTATAGTTCCGGCAGAAGGAGAGTTCAATGTGCCAATAATAAAAGGATTGGTGAAATCTCCGGTTGAATCGGATAATTCAGCAGTAAATACATTATCACTTGCAAAATCTAATCCGAGAGAGAAGGGTATTCCAATACCAGAGCCGATACAGTATAAATCAGTAAAGTTATTAATTGTAATTCGTGTGCCGAACATAGCCAGATAAGCATCAAAATAAGCACCGCCATAAACCATTTCGTGTGTATCAGGGTCTTCTCCCCAAACAGAATCACCGATAAAACTCTCTTGCTGAGAATTTGTAGTAGCAATTTTATTTTGGCTTTGAGTAGCACCGGCAATAATAAGATTGCCTTTAGAATCGTGTCCTAATCCGCCGTAATCAAGTTTTTCGGTTACATCGCCACCGAAGTAGCTTGCCCATTGTCTTGCCCCGTTAGTATTAAATCTAACTACAAAAGCATCTTCACTAATGGCGGTATCAGTAGGGTTATGAGACAAAGAAGTTTGATGTTCTCCTGCTGTTGCAATATCGGAAGTGCTTAATGTATATCCGAGCAAAGCAGATTGGTCAAAGCTATATTTTGCAATTGTAGCTCCAAAATCATCTTCATCACCACCGTAATAAGTCCCCCATTTTCTATCACCATAAATGTCAAATTTCACAACAAATGCATCGTATTCGCCGCCCAAAGTTTTTTGAAAAGCATCATTGGAGGCTATATTATTTGTACTTTCCGTAGAACCCGCAAGATAAACTTTACCATTGCCGTAAGTTGATACCGACCTGCCAAAATCTCGACCACTACCACCATAATAAGTAATCCAATTCGCTTTCCCGCTCGGTAAAAGCTTTGCTAAATAAGCATCGTAATCCCCACCAAATACTTCTTGATAAGAGTCCTTAGTAGAAATTGAATAATCACTTGAAGTGTAACCTGTGAAATAGCAGTTGCCTGCTCTATCAGCGGCAATATCGGTTCCGGACTCACTGCCGTCGTGGTCGTTGCCACCGAAATATGTTCCCCAAACTCTAGCCATTGAAGTATCAAATTTTACTACGAATGCATCAACAAAACCTTGTTTGTAGTTTTGATAACCATCTGATGTTGCGATATTATTGAGGCTATATGTTTTGCCAACAACATAAGTATTACTGGAACTATCCATTGCGATACCAAAAATAGCATCATAATCCGAACCACCATAGTAAGTACCCCATTGGCGAACACCATTAGGATTGAATTTTGCGATAAATCCGTCATTGACTCCGCCTCCAAAAGTGGATTGATAACCGTTAGCAGTTGCAATAGCACTTGTGCTGTTCGTATAACCTGCAATCATAATATTCCCTCTTTGGGAGACTAAAATTGATTGACCATAATCGTTTTCATCTCCACCATAATATGTAGCCCACTGCCTTTTACCTTGTTTATCAAATTTCACTAACATAGCATCACGCTTACCTCCGAACGAAGATTGATGAGAACCTGATGTAGCAATATTATCATCACTATCTGTATAGCCGACAGTATAAATGTAATCTTTGCTGTCAACAGCTAAATCATAAAAAACATCAGTGCCGTGACTTCCGTAGTAAGTTCCCCAAAATAGCTCGGGGTCAACAATCAAAGTTGAATTTGCTGGTATATCATTTTCATTTGAGAAAGTGATAATATTATTATGTAATTCAAAATTAACTTTGACTTTATTGAGAGCATTTGGTATGTCGGACTTTGTTTTTTGATAATAAGCTATTGGTATTTGCTCATTTATTGTGCCTTGCGAAGTTTTGATTTTTAATGCTCCGTCATTAGTTAATTCGAGTTTATCCGCACCGGTATATTGAAGTTTGATATAGGAAACGGAGGCACTAGGTCGAATCACAAAATCATATTTTACTTTGTTTTCACTATTGAGATAGTAAACCAAATCAATATCGGGATAAATATTTTTATACGTAATTTTTCTAAATCTATGAACATTATGTATTCCGTCAACAGGTGTATAAGCAAGATAATAATTATTAAAATCGTAGGATTTCCCTTCGGTAATTATTTCCGGATTGGGATTGGCTCCCAATAAATCAATATCAACACGATGTATATTTATTTTATAATTTCGATTTTTTTGTTCATAAGGATTATTGCTATTGATTTTTTCTTTTTTCTTGTTTTTAATGATTTTCTTAGTAAAAAGTTCATAACTAAAACAATTACGTTTTAATTCAACTTTCATATTACCTTGATTAAACATAAATTGTATATCATTACGTAAATTCCCGTATTGATCTGCAATTTGACCTTTATTTTCAACAAATCCCAAACCTTTATTATCCAAAGAATAATTTTGAAAATTGTTTGCGTTTAAAAAAGTGTATGAAAATAATACAGTAAAAATAATTATTAAGTTTTTCATAATACTATTCAATAAGTTAAAAAA
>CAZVPQ010000103.1:0-7310 GCA_964628675.1 uncultured Hyphomicrobiales bacterium
AAAGGGATAATTAAAATGAGATATTTTATTTATTTTAAAATAATTTTGTTTATTTTATTATTTTCTTTTTCAAATTTAAATAGTAATCCGATTTTTGCTGTACGACCGAATAATGTGGATTTTTTAAGGTATTTTTTCTATGCTAATCAATTTGACAGTTCAAAAGTAACTTATACTTTTGGAGAAGTATATTTAAAAAGTGATAATGATACAATATTGATTCATCTTAAACATACATTAGATACTATGGAAAATAAATTTATTCAAGGTGTATCTACTATAGGAGTATCTAGCGATTTGCAAGAATTAAGCAGAACGGAATCATTTACACTTCCTATTAATGGTAATCCGTCAATAAAATTTTACCGTTCAATTATGGAATCCTACGATCATTGTAATTCTTTTCATCCTAATCCGGGTACAAATGGAGATTGGGATATTGCAGATAAAACAGAATTTATATTGCAATTAATCGACGATACCAACGGTGATATATTATCTGTTGTTGATAGTGTAGTTTCTATGCCTAATAACAATCCCAATGCAGATTCTTTGTTTGGGACAAATCCTGATTTAGTTTTTCATAGCTGGAATATACCGCAAAATCTATTAGGCAAAAAAGTATATTTAAGAGTTTCCCCGCGAAGATATGGAACAACAGATTATGGTTTGACTATGAAAGAAGTCAAATCGTGGGTAGATTTCGCAAGTATTGTTGATAGTAGTGGAAATTTTTTAGGCGTTGCAAATCAAAATAATTTAGACTCTTTGTGCTGGATAGAAGATAAAAATTTTTTAAATGATACTAAACAATCCACAGGACATTTGCCTACAACAAATTATTTTGTACCACCCGAATATGATAATGAATATAAACAATTATATTTAACACAATTGGATTTTGACATAATAAATGGAGATACGGTTTATTATGAAACAATAATAGATAACCCACAACATTCTCATCCGTCTAATGTAAATAATAATTATAGAAATGAAAAAATAAAATTATTAGTAAATCCCAATCCAATTAAAAACAATAAATTAACTGTAACGATCGAATCTAATAATAATTTAAGAGCAGAAATAAGTCTAACTGCAATAGAAAGCGGCAATAAAAAATCAATATGGCAAGGTGGATTAATTAAAGGAAAAAATATATTATCAATAGATATAAGTGATTTTCCTAATGGTTCTTATGTATTGAATCTGAGGGATAGTGAACAAAAGTATTCAATTACCGATAAAATAAATATTGTAAGATAGATTATATTTCTAAAAAGCCAATTTATTTAATTATTAAAATCATAGTATTTTATGCCATATTTATTTTTTTCTTTAATTTTGCTTATATTATTATTTTTATAATTCATAAGTGATTAAATGGAAAAAATAAATGTTGAATTGGTAAATAAAATCTTTGATAATGCAAAAGGTAAAACGATTGCCGTTATCGGTGATATTATGTTGGACAGGTTTTTTTGGGGGAGTGTGTCGAGAATATCACCTGAAGCACCAGTTCCCGTTGTTGATGTAGAAAAAGAATCTTTTCATCTCGGTGGTGCCGCTAATGTTGCCAACAATCTAAATTCTTTGGGTTTGCATCCTATTTTATACGGTGTAATCGGCGAAGATGATTCAGGTGAAAAATTTATTAATATTGCTAATGAAATGGGAATCGATACCAAAGGTTTATACCGTGATAAAAATCGTCCCACAACAGTTAAAACACGTATCATTGGGAATAATCAGCATTTGGTAAGATTGGACAGGGAACAAAGAACTATGATTTCACAAGAAGCCGAACAATCTATTATTAATTCTATAACAGCTGAAAAGAATTTGTCAGGCATTGTTTTCGGTGATTATGACAAAGGTACAATTTCTGAAAAGTTAATTTCAACGATAATTCAATTTGCTAATAAAAACAATATTCCCGTTTATGTTGACCCAAAATTCAAAAATTTCTTCAATTACAAAAATTCTACTTTTTTCAAACCTAACAAAAAAGAAGCATCACAAGCCTTGAATATGCAAATAGAAAATGATGATGATATAATTAAGATAGGGCTTAAACTATTGGATATGCTCAATGCTCAAAACATATTATTAACTCTCGGTTCAAAAGGTATGATACTTTTTGAATCAAATGGTGATATTTTAACTGTGCCGACTATTGCAAGAAGTATAGCTGATGTTTCCGGAGCAGGGGATACGGCAATAGCAACATTATCTGCAGCGATAGCAGGCAATGCTGATGCAACGGAAGCCGCTATGTTAGCTAATTACGCTTCGGGTGCGGTTTGTGAGTTGCCGGGCGTTGTTTCTATAACAAAAAATTTGATAAATAATACAATAAAGAAAAGCAATAATCTTTCTTTAAAAAAGATAAATAATGATTGATTTATAATGGCAAATGGTGTAAAAAATATTATTAATGCTAATGATATGAGTGATTTATCGGACAGGCAAAAAATCATTCTCAGAACAATCATTCATTTGTATATTTTGAATGCTAATCCGGTTGGTTCGAGAACTCTTTCCAAATTTATACAAAAAGAATTGAAATTAAGTCCTGCGACTATTCGCAATGTTATGTCGGATTTGGAAGATTTGAATTATATAAACCACCCCCATACTTCAGCCGGCAGAATACCCACTGATAAAGGATATAGATTTTACGTTGATTCATTGGTAAAACTCGAAGATTTGAGCAACAAGGAGATAATGGCTCTTGAAAATACCTTGCATAATACAAATTCCGAAGGACTTTTTAAGGAGGCATCGAAAATTCTCGGTGCTTTATCGAATTATTTGAGTGTAGTAGCTATTCCGCATATTGTTGATTTAAAAGTTTTGAAATTGGAATTAATCAGTATCACATCAAATAGATTTCTTGTTGTTATTGCTTTGGATTCAAACTACGTAAGAACGGTAACCTTAGAAGCTGATTTCGAGATAGATCCCGACAATTTGGATTTTATATCAAGATATATTAATGAAAAAATTTCGGGTAAATCTTTGAGGTTTATAAGAGACAATTTCAAAGAGATTATTTTGGATTTCGAGATGAAAGACACACCTTTGATTAGACTATTTGTTGATTCAATAAATTATATTTTCGAGGAAAAAAAGGAAATAGAAAAAATACATTATGCAGGGACGCATAATCTTTTGGATTACCCTGAATTTGAGGATTTAACAAGGGTGAAGGGGATTATAGAACTCTTAGAAAATGAAGATGTTATAGTTCATTTAATGGATAAAAACGAAGAAAATAATTTGCAAGTATTGATTGGCAAAGAGATAGACAATGAATTATTGCAAGATTATTCTATGATTGTTTCTAAATACAGCATAGGCAATGCTTGCGGTTCGATTGGATTGATAGGACCGAAGAGAATGAAATATTCCAAGATGATTTCATTAGTCAAAAACGTCTCGGAATATTTGAATAGAAATAGTTAGAGGAAATATTCTTATTTATTTGTAATGGTCCTCTATAAAAATCTAAAATATTTATTAAATTAATCGTCTAAAAAAAACCATATTTTATTATTTTGTGGTATTTTGCAGTTTTTAATAATAATCTTTTGATATTATTGTTATTATGAATAATTGGAATTGGAAATTATGAAAAAAGGAAATAGGAAACCATTGAGAGCAACATCGAAAAACAAGGCGAATGATTTGAATAATGCTTATTTGAATGAAAGCGGAACTCATGAAATTCCCATTACTAAAAAAATAGATAGTGATGATTTGGAAATCGAAAATGAAACAGTAGAAAAAGAGTTAGAGACTATTGAAGAAAATGAAGATGTAAATGAAAACGGAGAAATTGAAGAATTGAAATCTAAAATTAAATCTTTGGAAAACGAAAAAGAAGAGCTAAAAGATCAGGTGATGAGAAAAACCGCCGAAATGGATAATATGCGTCGTCGTTCATTAAAAGAGAAGAACGAATTGATTGATTATGCTAATCAGGGTTTGTTGCTGAAACTTTTGCCTTTGTTAGATGATTTTACAAAAGCTATTGAATCCGGTAAAAGCAATCATGACTATGAATCAGTTATGCAAGGCATAGAAATGATTTATCAAAAGATGCAAAAGGTGTTTGAAGAAAGTGGAGTTAAACAGATGGAAGATGCCAATGGTAAACCTTTCGATGTTGATTATCACGAAGCTATGATGCTTATGCCTTCCGACGATGTTGATGAAGGCGATGTAATTCAGGTGATTGAACCCGGCTATATGTTTTATGACAAAGTGCTAAGGCATGCGAAAGTGATTACGTCTTCAGGGAAAACGCAGGAATGATTCTTAATTTGAAATAATCGCTTTCAAAATGCTTAGAGCAAGTAATTGAGAGGGGTAATGTATTTTAATTTGAATGTAAAAGGAAAATAAATGTCTAAAAGAGATTATTACGAAATATTAGGTATAGATAAAAATGCTGATTCTACTACTATTAAAAGTGCGTATAGAAAATTAGCATTAAAGTTTCATCCTGATAGAAATCCTGATGATAAGGAAGCAGAGGAAAATTTTAAAGAAGCTACGGAAGCTTACGAAGTTCTTAGTGATGAGAACAAAAGGGCAAGATATGATAGATACGGACACGACGGTGTTAAGATGGGTCAGGACTTTGGAAATTATACTAATATTAATGATATTTTCTCAGCGTTCGGCGATATATTCAGTGGTGGCGGTGGCGGTATTTTTGACGATTTCTTTGGCGGTAGTTCAAGAGGTCGTGGAAGACGCAGGGCTTCAATGGGCGAAAGAGGTTCCGATATTAAAATTAAGCTACCTTTGACTCTTGAGGAAATAGCTCACGGGGTCGAAAAAACAATTAAAATAAAAAAATATGTTGTCTGCGAAAGTTGTAATGGAACGGGAGCCAAAGCAGGTTCGGGATATAACACTTGCTCAACCTGCAATGGTGCAGGAGAAATTCGTCAGGTATCTCGTTCAATGTTTGGACAGTTTGTAAACATTTCAACTTGCCCTACTTGTAACGGTTCAGGGAAAATTATCTCGGAAAAATGTAATGTCTGTCATGGCGAAGGCAGAGTGCAAGGCGAAGATAAAATCAAAGTAAATATTCCCACAGGAGTGGAAGCCGGTAATTATATTCCTTTGCGAGGCAGTGGGAATGCCGGAGCAAGAGGTGGGAATGCCGGTGATTTGATTATTATTATTGACGAGAAGGACCATAAGCATTTTGTTCGCAGAGAGGATAATATTATTTATCATCATACAATAAGCTTTATAGATGCGACTTTAGGGACAGAGATTGAAGTGCCCACTTTATACGGAGATACAAAAGTAAAGATTGCAAAAGGGACTCAACCCGGTACTATGATTACATTGAAAGATAAGGGTATTCCCCATCTTAATTCTTATGGGAAAGGCAATCAGTTTGTTTATATTAATGTTTTTGTTCCTTCAAGTTTGTCATCAAAAGAAAAAGCATTGTTAAAGGAATTATCACAAAGTAAAAATTTTAAACCAAATGAAAACGGCTCTAACAAACAAAATGATATATTTGAAAAAGTAAAACATGTTTTTTCTTAATTTATGTTAGATAAATGAATTTTGTAACAAAATTACAAACCATTTTAGGAGTTACAAAAAGTGAACTTACGGTTGCATTTGTAATTCTTCTCGGTTTGATAATTGCTTATATATTAAACTTCTCGAACGGAAATATTAGCTTTTCACAGAATAAGGCAATTTATAATTCATTGGATAGTATTGCCACAGTTTCTAAAAAGAATTACACAGGTTCGGATATAAAAGATAATTCATATTCAAAAAATCCCAAAACGGGACTTAGAAAAAGAAAAACTTATGCTAAGTTACAAGGTAAAATCAATATAAACACCGCATCAAAACTCGAACTTATGAAATTGCCCGGCATAGGTTCAAAAACAGCATTAAAGATTATTGCTTATAGACAAAATTCACTTTTTTATTCTCCCAAAGATATAATGAATATAAAGGGAATAGGCAAAAAGAAATTTGCGAAAATGAAAAAATTTATTGTTGTTAAGTAATAATATTATCCATCGCAAAGTAACAAATTAATTCAAAAATCCTTATATTTGCATTTTATAATATAACTAAAAAACAATTGATTTAAATGTGAGGAAAAAATGAAAAATACTATCTTTTATCAAATGCATAAAGATTTAAATGCCAAAATGGTATCTTTTGCAGGATTCAATATGCCTATTCAATATCCTAATGGGATAATACACGAACACAAGATTGTTAGAGAAAAAGTCGGTGTTTTCGATGTTACGCATATGGGGGAATTTGAAGTAAGAGGCAAAGATGCGCTTGCTTTTATACAAAAGATAACTATAAACGACGCTTCCAAATTAATACCCGGCAGAGTTCAATATTCTGCGATGTGCTTTCTTGACGGTGGTATTGTTGATGATTTACTTGTTTATAAAATAGAAGACGAATTTTATATGATGGTTGTTAATGCATCAAATATAGACAAAGATTGGAATTGGGCTGTTAAAAATGCCGAAGGATTTGACGTAGAGTTAAAAAATGTTTCAGATGAGATTAATTTGCTTGCAGTTCAAGGTCCGAAAAGTAGAGATTTACTCCAAGAGTTAACAGAAAACAATTTATCTGAAATTGAATTCTATCATTTTCAATTAGGTAAATTATCGGGCGTTGATATGATTTTATCACGCACAGGATATACCGGAGAATTAGGTTTCGAGCTTTACTTCAGAGGCGATTTTAAAACTTCAAAAAAAGTATGGGACGATATTTTCAAGGCAGGAGAGAAGTATGGTATTGAACCTGTTGGTTTAGGTTGTCGAGATACTCTTAGATTGGAAAAAGGTTATTGTCTTTATGGAAATGATATTGACGAAACTACAAATCCGATTGAAGCCGGATTAGGTTGGATAACAAAATTAGCCAAAGGCGATTTTAATGCAAGCGATGTGATAGCAAAAGTAAAAGAAGAAGGTATTAAAAGAAAATTAGTTCCTTTTGTTCTTGACACTCATAAATTTATTCCGAGACATAACTACAAAATAACTGCCGATGGAAAAGAAATCGGTTATGTAACAAGTGGGAACATATCGCCAACATTAGATAAGCCCATAGGTTTGGGCTATGTGTCAAAAGAATATAAATCATCGGGGACTAAAATTAATATTGAAGCAAGAGGCAGAAGTTTTGAAGCCGAAGTAGTAAAACTTCCATTTGTTTAGTACATAATTTCTATAAAATTTCATAAGAACTTATCAATTTTTGGTAAGTTCTTTTTTTTG
>CAZVPQ010000104.1:0-7237 GCA_964628675.1 uncultured Hyphomicrobiales bacterium
ATCCCAATATTTACTTCCGACATATTGATAGGATTTACCTTTGATTGAAAACTCGAATGAAGGCGGTTCGTCCTTTTTGCCTGCTGAAAAACTCGTTCCATTATAATCAAACCCTACCCATCTGACTTTTTTATTCTCAATTGTATTTGGAATTTTTTCTCTGAATCCCGGTTCAACTAATTTTATATATGGCTTTACGGCAACATAAGAAATCGGTTCACCGTGAAATCTCAAAAGTGCAGAAGGATTAGTCTGCGAGCCAATTGCCCTTGCATAATTATTGACTATAAAAGATGTGCCGTTGAATGAATATGAAGCAAACAAATTATCCCTATTACTCAAATTCAAATCATTTGCTCTAACAGAACTTGCACCTTGAATAAACAAAGTCATTTCAGTTGGTTCATTGCCATTAGGCGATGTATTATTCGGTGTACCGTTCCAAAATCTTAGTTCTCTTAATTCACCTACGAAACCCGTAGCATTCCCACCGCCATTAGGCAAATATCCAATATATAAGGGAAATTTATTTGTAGTATTAACTTTTAAATCGCTCCCCAACTGACCTGTTAAATTTGCCTCTCTTTGCACTTGACCGTCAATAAAAAATCTTACTTCGGTTTGACCTACTCCCGAATTTAAAAATAAATAAACACCGATATGAGTCCATGCCGTATCAATTGCAATTGAATTAGGTCTTACCAACGGAGCATTTATATCACTTGTAGCAATTCTTTGTGTACCCGATATATCGGTAACCGTAAATTCAATTTGACCGGTAGGTAATAAATTCAAAGCATAATGACCGATTTTATTAACACTGTCATATTTAGTGACGATAGGCATAAAACCCTCAGACTCAGTTGGGAATCTATATGGTCTTATCCACGCTTCGACAAATGCCGTATTCCCCGTAATATTCATTCCTTTGCCAGCTTCAAGCTCGATAACACTACCTTCGGTTTTATGCAAAGCAAAGTATTGCGCCACGGTAAATGGTTCGGTAATATCTAATAAATTATTTTGTCCCCTTGATTCTGTTCCTCTAATTTTCAGAATAACAGAATGAGAATAAGGAAATATAGTCCTTAAATTAGCTTCGGAATTATTGTTTTGCCAAGCTTCCCAATATGTTTTTGAATCTTCAACATCAGGTGCATTTTTTACTGACAAATCATCTCCATCGCTATCTTTAGCATAAACCCAATTTTGACCGTTATCAATACTATATTCAATTTCAATATCATTTGATCCCGATTTTTCAATATCTCCCAATCCATAAGCCACCCATCTTATTTCAAATTTTTCGCCTTCCTTATTAGATACTCCAACACTGCCGACCGGTGCCGTCAATCTTATGTGAGGTTGGTCGGGACGGTAATAGGGAGAATTAGAAGATAACAAATCTATCTTTTGATTTCCACCTTGATATTGCTCATTGTCTGCCAAATCCATCAAAGAACCTTCAAAGGAATAATATAATTCTAAACCTGACTTCAAATCTCCAATATCATTTACTTGCGAAGGATTGACAATACCTGCTATTCTCTGCCTTATTTCATTTTGAGTTAATGCTGTTTGCCATACTTTAACTTCTTTAATTCCGGCTTGGAGATAATTGCCTGTCCCTGCATTATCATTAGGATTAATCCCAATCCAAATCGGGTGCTTCGTTGTAAGCATACGAATATCGGTTGCATTCAAATTTTGATATTTATCTACAATTTCACCATTTACATACAAAGTAACTTCGTTATTATTAACCGTAGCGGCAATATGCATCCAATTCTTTGAATGCTCATTGCTAAGAGGTGTACTATCAGAAACAGCAGGCAAAGAAGTAACATCTGATAATGAAGCAAGATAACCGTTTTTGCCTCTTGATAAAATCTCTCTACATCTGAAAGCGGGATATTTGCCGTCTTTTAAATACAGCATCCACGCACCCTCTTTTGAACCGTTTGTAGGAGTAGCATCAGGACCAAGCGAGGAGGCAACAATTGACGGCTCTGTTCCCACTCCATTTATTGTATTAAGATTAACCCATGCCTCTACTGTTAGTTGAGTAGAATTGCTAAAACTTTCTTCAGTTTTCAAATATTGGCTGTTGCCATCTAATTGCAAGAAAAATAATCTACCTAATACAAAATTAGTATCACTAATATCTGATACGTTTGATACTTCTCTTGATGTTAAATTATCCAAATTAGTACCATTCAAAAAAGAAATTTTCAAACGAGCTTCTTCCGACCTATCCACAAAATATGGGCTTTTGCTCCATATTACACGCATTGGCTTGCGATAATTAGTATCGGTTATTCTATTACCAAATTGAGTAGTTATCGTATAAGCACTAAATGAAGCAGGATTATATACTTCTCCGCTTCTGAATTGCAATTTGTCACCGACAAGATTTGAAGTTCTCTCAGTTTCGGCTACTCTGCCGAGTTCAATCCAATTATTACCATTATCTAATGAATAATCAAATTTATAGGATAAATCATCATCGACTTCGAGAGGTGTTTTGTGAGGTGCAAAATATTTTGTAGGATTAATGCTTCTTTCAAAATAAATCGGATAACCTCCGGCTTGATACTTCCCGTTCAAAGACGAATAACTTTTATCTCTATCAACTACTTGATTGGAAAAATTCGGAGATAAAATTGTTAAACCAACAACATTGAATTTCTCCGGATCCACAAAATTTACATTTGTAGTTATATCATTGCTATCAGCATCAAAAATGACTTTTTTTGCATTTTGCTTACTTTTGCTCCATTCAATAAAAGTCAAAGTGCTATCGGAAGGACTATTTTTAATATCAAATATTAACTTTCCTATGAAACTGCCTCTGCCACCACTATCAGCAACAATACCACCCTGCCCCAATGACGCTAAATTTATCTCTAAGGAATAGTATCCTATGCCATAACTTTGAGAACCTAATGTTCTGTATCCATTAGAATTATTGAAACGGGAATTAATATTTATAATAGGATTTGCTAAATTAATATCGGAAGATACGGAATCCGTAGTTGCTAAACCCTGAACAGTAGCGGGAGTCAAATATTCTATATTGTATTCAATAATTAAACTTGCACTACCGATATGAGGAGCGTTAGTATCTAATTTATTAATCCATAACTCAACATAAATTTGATCGAATCTTCTTCTTTGATTCAAAGTCAAACTATAATATTGAGCTATTAGATTTTCTGAAAGCAAAAATCCAATAAAAGTTAGCAATATCATCAAAGAAAATCTTATATGGATTTTCTTTGTTTTTATAGCCCATAATCTCATCAACTTCCTCCTATATTGTAAGGGCTTTTTGTCTTCTTTATTTTCAACATTAATACAACTGTAACATTTTGTATTAACGCTTTTTCATTTAGTTTCGGCTAAATATAACTTATCTTTAATAGATAATCAGCAATTCTCCATTTATTCAAATACTATGCCATTAGAAAATTAAAAAAATATATATAGAAATTACTGTGTATTATTTTAGAAAAAAAAGGTAATATTTATAACTCATTAAGTATTTATTAGCATATATAACTATATGATATATAATAGCATATGTTGGCAAATCAGTAAGTATAGTTACTATATTGATGTATAAAAGAGACAAATTTATTGCAATACTAATGAAATATTTGGCACAATTTATGTAAATTATTGATTTTTATAACTAAATAAAGTTTTATAAATTGTAGTTTTTGAAATAGACTAATTTATTTAAACTTATTTTAAATACAGAAAGCAGATTATAATTAAATAAATATTCTTAATTGAGGGATAAAATATGAAAAGGAATTTTTTTAAGGGTACGATAACAGCGTTAGTAACACCCTTTAAAAAGAATGGCTCAATTGATTTCAAAGCTTTTGATAAGCTTATTGATAATCAAATAAAAAACAAAATTGATGGTATTTTAGTTGCAGGCTCTACCGGTGAAAGCGCCACTTTAACAACCAAAGAGAAAATGGCTGTTATTATTCGGGCTGTTGAATATTCCGCAAGGAGAATTAAAGTTATTGCAGGTACCGGAACCAATGAAACTCACGAGACATTAGACCTCACTACATTTGCAAAAGAAGAAGGTGCTGATGCCGCATTAATCGTCGCTCCATACTACAACAAACCGACTCAGGACGGTCTTTTCGAGCATTATAGATTAATTGCTAATACTTGCGACATTCCACAGATTATTTATAATGTCCCCGGCAGAACAAGCATAAATATCCTGCCTGAGACACAATTAAAATTAGCTGAAAATTGCCCGAATATTATTGGGACAAAAGAAGCGTCAGGTAATTTGAATCAAATGATGAAAATAATTGCTAACGCTCCCGAAAACTTCAATGTTATGTCTGGTGATGATGCTTTAACTTTATCCTCAATCGCAATTGGCGCAAAAGGTTGCGTCTCGGTTATATCCAATTATGCACCTGCAGAATTTTCAAGTATGATTAATTTTGCTTTGAAGAATAAATTTAAAGATGCTATGGCAATTCATTATAAACTTCTTGACCTTATGAATCTTAATTTTATTGAATCTAACCCCATTCCGGTTAAATTCATTATGTCGGAATTAGGATTTGTCAAAGATGTATATAGAATGCCATTATTTCCTTTGAATCCACAGAATAAGAAAAAAATAAAAGCCGCTTTGAGCGAAGCAGGAATAATTTAATTCTGATTTCCGATTTAGAAAATAAATTGCCCCGTGCTTTTAACTCGGGGTTTGTTTTTTAATCATTTATTCCCTTAGCCTAAATAATAGAAATCGTGATAATTTTTTATTTCAAATCTCATTTGTCCACGTGCTAAAGCACGTGGCAATTGAAAATCCGTAGCATTGATATATTCTTATGGTTAGTTTTGATGGTAAGAAAAGAAGATATTAAAAAACTTGAAAATCTAATCAATTAATACCTCGTTATTATATCATAAAAGCCGATTAATAACGTCTGAACGATTATTATTAACAATAAATTGAAATTTAATTATGCATCCTTCATATACTCATCAAAGAGATACTTTTAAACTTGTTGAAAAGCTTGCTTCAAAAGATTTTTCAAACGAAATATCTCTCTTAAAATCTCTTGTAAAAGATATTGTCAGTTACAAAGAATTTGAAATTACCGGAGGACGCATTTGGGAATTAGATTCGCACAACAAAACTTACAAACTTATTTATCAAGTTGGCAATGTTAATAAAATACCATCAGGTTATTCCATACCAATTATCGAGCATCCTATCTTATCTAAATTAGTTAAACAAGGCACTGTTCTTAATACCGAAACAGATAAATTACTTAGGAAAAAAGGCATTACTACATATTCATTAACAGGTGCAGGCGAAACAATCAAATTAAAATCAGGAAAATATTACAAATATGCTCTCGGCTTTAATGCACCTGAAATATTGCAATCCTTTTATGAAACTTTGAATATTATTAATACTGTTGCAAATATTGCTTTAAAAAATCTATCTACTCAATCAGAACAAAAAAAGATTCAAAAAGATATATTAAAAGCATCGGAAATTCAAAACAGTTTACTGCCTGAAAATCAATACAATTTCCACGATTATAATCTATACGGCAAATGCAAACCCACTAGCTTTGTGGGTGGTGATTATTTTGATTATATTCTTCATTCTATTGATGAAGAAGACAAACTAACTGTGATTGTAAGCGATGCCGCCACCCATGGATTGCCTGCCGCAATACAATCGCTCTTTTTGTCAGGAGCTATTAGATTAGGCAGTATGTTCTCGCCTACTATGTCCAATTTTCTAAATAAACTCAATACATTAATTTTTGAAAAATTCCCTTATGAACGATTTGTTACTTTATTCTATTGCCAATTAACCTTATCTTCTAATCGATTGGTCCTTTATTCAAATGCTGGGCATTGCCCTCCAATACATTATAGACCCTCGACTGATACTTTTCAAACTTTGGATTCCACCGGTGGTTTTTTAGGTCTAATGGAAAATCAAAAATTCGGAGTTGAAAATATAAGAATGCATACAGAAGATATACTTTTACTTTATACTGATGGGATTACAGAAGCCAGAAATACAAGTAATGAATTATTCGGTGAGGAAAGATTAAAAAATATTATTAAAAAGCATTGTAATTCTTCTCCGAAAACAATTACGAATATAATTTTCAATTCTGTAACAAAGTTTACCAAAGATTCCAACTTCGAAGACGACCAAACCGTTGTAATTATAAAAAGAGATAAAGAAAAAAAATGATTTTATTTGTTAATAAGGTTTAACATCATTGAAAAACTTCTTCTGCAAAATATTCAAAGTTTAGTTTATTAGTTAATGTTCTTATAGTTTGATAATATTTGTTTGATTTTCCGGGTTCTATTTCATCACTTATTAATGCTATATTTGTTAATGTTAATAATTTTAGTTCGGGCGACAATAAAATTGATTTGTTTGCCGCTCTTTTCAAATACTCAATAGCAGTATCCACATCATTTAAATAATATTTATAAATTGCAAGTGTATTCATTACAAAACATTCTGCTATCGGGTCGTTATTATCGGTTACAAGTTTCAATGCAATTTCTGCATATCTATTTGCCGAAGACATATCATTAATTTCCAGATAAGATTTGATTGCTAAAGAAAGCAATTGTGCTTTTTCCGCAGACCTCAAATCGTCTATATTTTTATTATAATAATTCAAAGCATAATCCGCCGCTTCACCATATTTCTTCTTGTGGTAGTATTCCACTGCAATCTTGCGAACCGACGAAAAATCCTGTATATATCCACCACCCGAATTAGTTGGAAGATTTTCGTTATCTGTATCAGGCAACCCATTATCAACAGCATTTAATTTATCACCGAAATTCGTAATAATTTCTTTGAAAGCCATATAATCCGGATTGTCTTCATCAAGATTATTGCCATTATCCAAAGCATTGAATCTATCAAATAATTCATCAACAATTTCTTTATTACCAAATTCTTTTGCTGTTTTTGCCGAATGCAATATCATTGATTTTGCGGTGTCATTATCGCCCGATTCAACGCTATGCGCCGCAAGATAGGGTGCAATTTGACTTTTTAATGCATCGGAATCCGCTTCTTGATATTTTTGTTTTAAAATAGAAGCTATTTGCCCGTGATGAGCAACCTTTTCTTCATATTGCAAATTATCTTCAAAATAATTTTTGTAAAATGCTTGAGTATATTCATAAA
>CAZVPQ010000105.1:0-7223 GCA_964628675.1 uncultured Hyphomicrobiales bacterium
AAAAAGTGTGGAGCATAGCCATAAGCGGTTCAACTATTTTTGCCGGGACAGATGACAATGGGGTATATATAAGCACAGATAATGGTAACAATTGGACTCAAACTTCACTGAATAATGTAACGGTGCTTAGCTTAGCCATAAGCGGTTCAACTATTTTTGCCGGGACAAAAGGAAATTCCATTTACAAAGCAAATATAAACGATTTAATACCTATATCTGTACCAACTTTGATTTACCCGCCTTCAGATTATAAGCTATTATCTTGTAAGCCTAATCCTTTTAATGATGAAACCGAAATCGGCTTCCGTCTAACAAAACCCGGACAAGTAAAACTGACAATATCAGAAATGACAGGTCGAGAAATAATTATATTAGCTGATAAGTATTTTAGGGAAGGTACACACACAGTAAAATTTAACGCTGGAGATTATTTGTTATCGAGTGGCACATATTTATATACATTAACTGTGAATGGATATTCAGAGACAAAACAAATGGTGTTGATCAAGTAATCTGTTACAATGTAGAAATTATTTCTTCAAAATCTATACTCATTATTCAATTTTTTGGGTACAGTTCATCCATTACATAAGTATTTAATAGTGCTTATAAATTATTCAATCTAATTGCAGTCAAAAAAAATGTTTTTTTCTTACAATATTTTTTATTATGTTTCGATATGTAACGAAATGTTAATTTGAAAAAGTATAAAAATGAAAGAATTTACAAAAATATTTAAAGCTCTATCCGATTCTAATCGGGTGAGAATATTGAAGTTGCTTCAACAGAAGTCTCTTTGTGTATGCGAGATAACGGATATATTGGATATTTCAACATCAACCGTTTCTTCACATCTTTCTATTCTAAGAGATGCCGGCTTTATATCTGATATCAAAGATGGAAAATGGGTTAATTATTCTTTAAATAAATCGTCTAATAACCCAATATTACATCAAATATTGGCTATGCTTCCCGCTTGGCTCAATAATGATGAATTAATAGAAAAAGACTCTAAAAGAATAAAAAAGATTAATAGGATTGATGTTTGTTGATTTTTTTTATACATATAATTCGACATTTGCAGTAATGTAATAATAAGAAAGGTTTTTATGACAAAAATTTTGGTACTATGCACAGGCAATTCTTGTAGAAGTCAAATGGCTGAAGCATTTTTAAAGTCTTTTGATTCTTCGCTTGATGTACATTCTGCCGGAACTTTTCCCGCAAAAAAAGTTCACCCGAAATCTGTCCAAGTTATGAAAGAAATTGGATTGGATATTAGCAAGAATTCCCCTAAACTCGTTGGCGATTTTTTGCAAGATGAATTTGATTATGTCATTACTGTTTGTGATGATGCGAGACAAACTTGCCCTGCTTTCTTAGGAAAAGTCAAACATAGATTACATTACGGTTTTGAAGACCCTGCCGATGCCGAAGGTGGCGATGAAGAAGTTTTGGCTAAATTCAGAGAAATTAGAGATAAAATTAAAATTAAATTCTCAGAATTTTACCAAAATATAGAGGGCAAACAATGAGAAGAAAAGCAAAACTCAAATTCTTAGATAGATTCTTAACATTGTGGATATTTCTTGCAATGTTTGTTGGTGTTATGTCCGGTTATTTATTCCCGAATATTGTTAATTTCTGGAATAGCTTTCAAGTTGGAACAACCAACATACCAAAAGTTTACATAATTTATTTCAAGAAAATGAATTGCATATTATTAATGAAAGAAAAGTATAAATTTAAAATATTCGTTACTAACGAATAATTAACTAAGTATAATTATAAAGGAGTTTTAAAATGTTTAATTTACCAGATTGGACTTGGGAGTTTCACGGACACAAATGCCCGTTTATGCCTATGGGTTATATGATGGGGATTTTTGCTATGGAAAAATTAGGAATTAATCGTAGTAAAAATCACGAATTACACGTATTGAGCGAAATGGGTGATGCTCATCCTCAAGGTTGCTTAATTGATGGTATTATGTCGGCTACAGGTGCAACATTTGGCAAAGGTACAATGAATAAATTGTATTATGGTAAAATTGCCGCTACTTTTTGGCACTCAGGAAAAGGTGCCGTAAGAATCTCTTTGAAGAGCGATTTTGCCGATATGTTAGGCGCTTACAAATTCTTTACTTTAAGAAAAAATGGTGTATTGCCCAGCGAGGTACCTCAGGAAGTTTCACAAGAAGTAATTGATATAGTTTTAAATTCAAATGAAGAAGATTTGTTTAAAGTAGAAATCAAACCTGATTATGATTTTTATCCGGTTAAAAGCTCATTCAATAAAGCAAAATGTGAAATATGCGGTGAATACACTTTTGAACGTTATTTAAGAAAGAAAGACGGTAAGAATGTTTGTATTCCTTGTTCGGGTTATTAAATTAGCAATTTAAAATAAAAATATAAATTATAGATGGAATTGAATTATGGAAAATATAATAATGGCTATTGTAATATTTGCAATTGCTATTTTGATGACAATGACTGGTCGCGGCGGTGGTAATTTCTATGTGTTAACCATTGTCCTCTTTGGTATTAGCATTCATACTGCCGCAACAACCGGACAGTTTATATTAACAGTATCATCGCTTACTGCAACAATATTGTTCGGTAAAAACAAAATAATAGAATGGAAATTAGTTCTCGTTATTGGCGGTATAACTGCACTTTCTGCTTTCTTCGGAGGATATTTTTCCGCTTATATTTCAGGTTTAGTCTTGAAAATTATTTTTGCCTTCTTCTTAGTAATAGCAGGTCTCCTTATGCTAAAACCAATTAAGGAAAAGAAAAATATCGAAAATAAAAAAGGTGTTTGGAAATTAAAATCAGGTGATTTGACTTATTCAATCAATTTGAAATTTGCTATTCCATTAGTAGTACTTACAGGTTTTGGTTCTGGTATGGTTGGTGTTTCAGGGGGTTCATTTTTAGTTCCATTGATGGTATTAGCTTGTGATGTACCTATGAATATTGCTGTCGGAACTTCAACAACAATGGTTGCGGCAACTGCATTTATGGGATTTCTTGGGCATATTAGCAATAGTCATTTTGAATATAATTTAGCTATAATACTAGCTGTTGCCGCAGGTATTGGTGGATACTTCGGGAGTAAATTTGCTTTGAAAACAAAGCCGAAAAATTTAAAGAAACTCTTTGCCTATACAACTCTTGCGGCGGCACTTGCAGTAATAATTAATGTCATTTTAAATAACTAACAAAAAATATTATGAAAAAGTTAATTCTTATTACTTTATTTTTAAATTTCTTGATGTTTCTACAAGTATTGTCAAAAAGTGAAGTTGCAAACCTTAACGGTTATATTCAAACAAGGTTTACAACCGATTACCAAGAAAATGCCGGATTCTCTGTCAGAAGAGCTAAAGTATGGTTAAAAGGACAAACCCCTTTTGATAATCATTTCGGTTATAAAATACAGGGTTTATATAAAACAGGAAATGCACACATGCTTTTGCTTCAAGACGCTTATGCAAGTTATACTTGGTCTTGGGGATTAGTCAAAGCAGGCTTATTTGTTCCTGCATTTTCATTGCAGAGGTCTCAGTTTGACCCGACTATTCCTTCATTAGAAAGAGCAATGATTATTAACACAATGATACCGGGAGCGGAAACACTTGCACGTGAACTTGGTGTGGAGACGCAAATAACGTCAAAAGATTCACCTTTTATGACTACTCTTGGAGTCTTCGACAGCAAAGGCATTGATTTTAAATTCAATGAAGGAAGGAATTTCTTAATAACTAATCGAACATACTATGAATTAGAATTATCCGATTTGATTTTTCACTTGGGTTATTCATTGTCTTATAGAAATGTAAATAATTTAACTTTTAATAAGATATTCGGTAATGATTCTGCGTTTAAGGGAACGGACTTCCGCTGGGATATCGAATCAAGAATATATAATGATAATTTCAGTATTCAAGCGGAATATTTGCAAGCTGATTTATGCGGAAATATTGCAAAAGGTTACTATGCCTTAACAGATTACACAATAAATAAAAAACATCAAATTGTTTTATACTTTGATAAATTCCAAGATTTAAATAAAAATACTAATGATAATCCTTGGTATGGAATAGGTTATAATTATATCATCAATGGTATAAGAGCAAAGATTTTAACAGAAACAAAACTACAATTTGTTGATAACAAAACAAATGTACAATCAATAATTCAATTTACTTTATTTTTAAAATGAAAGGATATTTATAATGATCGATCCAAAAGATTATTACGAAGCAGGTTTAATGTTTCACGGACACAAATGCCCGGCAATGCCAATGGGACTTAGAGTTGGTGCCGCCGCTATGAACAAATTAGGAGTGGACAGAGCAAAAGACGGACAATTAATTGCATTAATAGAAATTGGTGATGACCACTGTGCAACTTGCTTCGCTGACGGAGTGCAAATGATAACAGGATGTACGTTCGGCAAAGGAAATATACAAAAATTACATTATGGCAAATGGGGTGTAACTTTGATTGACAGAAAAACAAAAAAAGCAATTAGAGTTTCGCCAAAAGCCGCGGCAATGCAAGCAAACAAAGAATCTGAGTTTTTCAGTGAATATAGAGAAAAAGGGATACCTGCTTCAGTTGTGCCTAACGAAGTTGTTCAACCTTTGGTTGACAGAGTAATGAGTGCAAAAGATGAAGACTTCTTTATTATTAGCGAAATATTTGATTATAAATTAGATGAAAAAGCTCATTCCTTTGAAGGATTCGTTTGTGAAGAATGTGGCGAGATGACTGTTGAACCTTACGGTAGAATTGTAAATGGCAAGCACGTTTGTATTCCTTGCCAACAGGAAATGATTAGTAAGAATTGATTTATTTAATATTTACAAGTGTAATTCTCTCCATTTTGGATCAGCCAAGAGTAAGGATAAATAATTCATATTGAAAAAAGGAATTAAATTATGGAAATATTAGCCGGACTTATTACATTTATATTTACAGGGGCATTAACTATTGCCGGAGTTGGAGCGGCGTTTATTTTAATACCCGTATTTATCGCTTTGGGAATAGATATTCACACGGCAATGGCAACGGCATTATTACTTAATTCCATAGCTATGATTTTTGCATCATACAGATTTATCAAAAATAAACTTATTATGTGGAAAGTTGCAATCCCGATTTTGATTGTTGCTACTATCCTCTCCCCTCTTGGAGCTTATGTTAGCCAAGGATTGGATAGAGAAGTTCTGCTTTGGTTATTCATAGGATTTTTATTGTTTGCCGCATTTATGATGTTGTTTTATAAGCCGAAAGAAAGAGAAAAGACCGACAATAAAACTAAGGAAATTATTTCGGGACTGTCTGTCGGCGGATTTGCAGGTTTTCTCGGAGGATTACTCGGAGTTGGCGGTGGCAATTTTATTGTTCCGGTGCTGGTTTGGTTAGGTTACAATCCTAAAAAAGCATCGGCAACAACATCATTTATTGTGATTTTCTCATCTTTTTCAGGATTTCTCGGTCATGCTTCATTAGCAGGAATGAACTATAAATTACTTGGATTTACAGCAGTGGGTTCAGCTCTTGGTGCTATTCTCGGAGCTTGGCTAATGACTGAGAAATTGAAGAGAGAGCATGTGAAGTTGATAATAGGAATTGTTCTAATAGGAATTGCAATAAAGATGATTTATAATTTAGTTTTTTAAAAAGATTACGGTAAACAAAATGGGACATCACCATCATCATAGCGAAGTTAATTCAAAAGGCAAACTCTTTGCTACTATGCTATTGAATTTTTTAATAACAATCGTTGAAATTCTGGGTGGTATTTATTCGGGCTCTTTATCTTTAATTTCCGATGCAATACACAATTTTAGCGATGGTATTTCAATAATTATCAGCTATTTTGCAATCAAAATTGCAGGCTTGCCGAAAAATGAAAAATACACATTCGGATATAAAAGAGCAGAAATTTTTGCCGCTCTTATCAACTCAACAGTGCTAATTATCATTAGTTTCTTTTTAATTAAAGAAGCAATCGAAAAATTTTCTAACCCATCAACAATATCCGGTGATATAATGATATTAGTCGCCTCTATCGGCTTAATATCAAATGTTATTGGAACTTTTCTGCTCAAAGAAGGTGCTAAATCAAGCATTAATATTAAATCGACATATTTGCATCTGCTTAGCGATGCTCTTTCAAGCGTCGGGGTAATTATTGGTGGTGTTTTAATCTTAGTATTTGATATTTACTGGGTTGACCCTATTCTTACAATCCTCATTTCGCTATATATTTTATATGAAAGTTATGATATTGTAAAAGAAGCAGTAAATATATTTATGATGGCATCACCACAAACGAACAATATTGAGGATATCGTTAAATCAATAAAATTAATTCACGGAATTCGAGGTGTTCATCACGTCCACTATTGGCAATTAAGCGATGACCAAACACATTTAGAAGCACATATTGAAGCTGATGACAATAAACTGAGCGAACTCGATAGCGTTAGAAAGGAAATTGAAGAATTACTTCATCACGATTTCGATATTGAACATATCACTTTGCAATTTGAATTTGTTAAATGCGAATAATAGAGGCTTAATATGGAAGATAATAAAATAGAATTTCTTTTCGATTATCAAAAAGCTTTGGATATAGCAAAAAAAGAGAAAAAAATAATTTTGTTGCAGTTCCACAGGGATAAATGCTCGGGTTGTAAAAAATTATATTCTAAAACTTATCTTGATAGCAATGTAATTAATGATATTAATAAATGGTTTATTCCTTTGCGACAAGATATTTTAAAAGACAGAAAAATCAGAGTGCAATATTCTGCGGTTTGGACTCCGTCTTTCTATTTTATTAACCACAAAGGTATATCACTGTTTAATATAGATGGATTTTTAGAGCCTGCTGATTTAAGAATTATTTTGAGAGTAGGTTTAATCAAGACCTTAATGCCTCGCGGCAAATACAATGATATAATTGATATAGCTGACGAAGGTTTAACAATTGATGAAAGTAATTCTCGCAATCCGCAACTTTTATTTTTGAAAGCTATGGCTTATTATCTGAAATATTGGGATAGAGATACTTTCAGAGCTATTATGGAAGAACTTAAAGAAAAATATCCAAGAAGTGCAGAAGCTAAAATGCTTCCTTGGTAAATATATGTTTAACTAATTATTATTGGGTAAAATGATTTACAAAAAAAATATTTTCGG
>CAZVPQ010000106.1:0-7200 GCA_964628675.1 uncultured Hyphomicrobiales bacterium
AAAAATATTGGGCTACAAACATTTCGCAACTACGTTGCTGAAATAAATTCTGAATAATACAAAACAGAATACAAATAAAATTCCCCTTTAATAAGAGGGTATAAACGGGGTGCGTGCTATTGCAATTCTGAATGCTGAATTAAAAGAAAATATTTAAAAATTGAAAATTACCCACTAGATACAATATAAAACCATAATTATATTATTGATAAATGTTGCAGTACAATATCCACACCAATAAGAATTAAAACTATACCCCCGAAAATAGATATTTTTGAACCGAAAATATTGGAGAGACTCTCCCCCATTTTTATACCTATTAAAGACATAATCGAAGCAACAACACCAATTATTATACTCGGCACAACTATCTCGGATTTAATAAGCCCCAAGCTAAAACCAACAGCCAAAGCATCTATACTTGTTGCTAATGCAAGGCTAATCAAAGTCCACCCTTTACTTATATCTTTTTTCAATACAGAGCCATCTGATTTAATTGCATCATAAATCATTTTAATACCTATCGCCGTTAAAATCATCAATGCAACCCAATGGTCATATTTTCCAATATATTTTACAATCTCCTTGCCTGCAAACCAACCGATTATTGGCATCATAAATTGGAATAGTCCGAAATGAAATGACAATCTGAATTTTTGACGATTAGTTGCTTTTGTAAAATACGTTCCAGCCGAAAAAGACACTGCAAATGCATCAATTGCCAAAGCTAACGCTATAAAAAAGATATAATAAATACTCATAATCACTTTTGTTTTTCTCTAAACTTTATTCAAGTTACGAAATTAATAAAAAACACAAGATTAATATTAATCATTGAAAGATTGTAGCTAAAATTCCTAATTTTAAATCAATTTTCTTATATTTGAATGAGATTTATTAACAAAAATAAACGGTGAAATGATGAGGTACAATTTACGGTTAATAATAGTATTAAGTATGTTTATTGCTTTTATTTCCTGCAACAAGGAAAAAACTCTTATACATAAAGAACCCGATTTTTCTATTAAAATGTTCAGAAATAATCCACTTAGAAACGGTCAGTTCAAGACAAAATCTCTAAATAAAATAAGTTCCGATACTTTTCTGATTAAAACAGATGAAGCTATTAAAACAACTCCTCTTATCAATGATTCAATCATTTATTTTGGCGGCAATAACAACAAAATGTATGCTGTCGAGCTTAAAAATTTCAAAATAAAATGGAGCTTTAAAGCAACATCGGATATAACAAGCAATCCTGCTATAAATGATAGTCTATTATTCTTCGGTTCTGATGATAACAGTTTTTACTGTTTAAATCTTGATAGCGGGAAATTAAAATGGAAGTTTAAAACGAATAATATGGTTTGGTCGAGTCCATTGATAAGAGATTCCATCGTATTTTTCGGGAGTAATGACGGTTTTGCTTATGCTCTTAATATCACATCGGGTAAATTGTTTTGGAAGAAAAAATTAGGTGGTGAAGTTCGCACAAGTCCTGCATTGAAAGATTCCATACTGCTTTTCGGCACTTGCATAGCCGACACAAATTATCTTTACGCTTTAAATTATTTAGATGGAAATCAGTTATGGAAAGTACAAATGAAAGAAGGGATTTTCTCAACTCCTGCTATTGACGATTCCATTTTATTTATCGGAGATTGGGGCAATAACTTTTATGCTATCAATGTTCAAAACGGAAATATTCTTTGGCAATATACAACAGAAGGTTCTGTGTTTTGCTCTCCTACTTTTGACAAACAAAATGTTTATTTCGGTGATTTCAAGAATAAATTTTATGCATTGAACAAGAAAACCAGCGAATTACAATGGCAATATGATACTAAAGCCGAGGTATTTTCTTCACCCGCAATTGCAGATTCAATAATATATTTCGGAGATTTAGGACATACATTTTATGCAATTAATACAAAATCTGGCAAATTAATGTTTGATTATCTAACAGACGATGCAATCACTGGAAGTCCGATAATATACAAATCAAATGTTATATTCAGTTGTGATAACGGGAAAGTGTATATGCTGAGGTAAATTACTCGAAAGAGTGAAATATGAAAAATGATAAATTAAGAACAAAAGACGAACTAACGGAATTTCTTCTATATACTACACCTGATGGCAAAGTAAAAGTTGAGATTTTTTTTCATAACGAAAATATTTGGCTAACCCAAAAACGAATGGCTGAACTCTTTGGAGTAAATGTTCCGGCTATTAGCAAGCATCTAAATAATATTTATGAAAGTGGTGAGTTGAATAAAAATGCAACTATTTCCATTTTGGAAACAGTTCAAACGGAAGGAAATAGAACTGTTAAAAGAAATATGGAATTTTACAATCTTGATGCCATCATTTCGGTAGGATATAGAGTAAATTCACGTCAAGCAACACAGTTTAGAATTTGGGCAACCGAACGATTAAAAGAATTTTTAATTAAAGGCTTTATACTTGATGATGAACGTCTTAAAAATGGAAAATATTTTGGCAAAGACTATTTTAGGGAATTACTCGAAAGAGTCCGTTCGATTCGAGCAAGTGAACGAAGAATTTATCAACAGATAACAGATATTTTTGCAGAATGTAGCATTGATTACGACTCAAAATCGCAAATAACGAAAGATTTTTATGCATCTATTCAAAATAAATTTCATTTTGCTATTACCGGGCAAACCGCAGCCGAAATTATTTACAAAAATGCCAATGCAAAAAAAGATTTTATGGGCTTAAAAACTTGGAAGTCCGCTCCGGACGGTAGAATTATAAAATCGGATACAAATATTGCCAAAAATTATCTTACTGAAAAAGAAATTAAAAAATTGGAAAGAACAATAACCGGTTTTTTCGATTACATTGAAAATATTATTGAAAACCGCATCTCTTTCACAATGGAAGAGTTTGCCAATAGTGTAAACAAATTTTTGGAGTTTAATGAGTACAAAATATTAACGGGTAAAGGTTCCATTTCTGCAAAACAAGCAGAACAAAAAGCTTTTGCGGAATATGAGGAATTTAATAAAACTCAAAAAATAATTTCTGATTTTGATAAACAAATAGGAAAAAAATAATTAAAAAACAGATACCGGATTTTATACTTTTGTTGAGGATTATTCAATATCGATAAAAAGTAAAAAAATTCTGAATTAAAGAACATTATTATATCAATATGTTTAAGCTCATAAAAAACCATCTTCAAAGTAAACTGAAAAAATACTAATGGGCATTCATCAGATTGGACAAGAGCTTTCCGAAAGAAATTTGATACACAAAAGATAAAACACATCTAAAACAAACTATCTCCGCCGTTGCGATTAACATTGAAATGTTTATAAGCTAATTCCGTTGCCATTCTGCCTCGAGGTGTCCTCTGCAAAAAACCTTGCTGAATCAAAAACGGTTCGTAAACTTCTTCAATAGTTCCCGATTCTTCACCAATAGCCGCAGAAATAGTATTCAAACCTACGGGACCGCCCGCAAATTTCTGCATAATTGTCAATAAAATCCTTTTGTCCATCTCGTCTAAACCGTACTTATCTACTTCCAATGCCTGTAATGTTAAATCAGCTATGGCTTTGTCAATTGTTCCGTTACCTTTGACTTCTGCAAAATCCCTTGCACGACGCAAAAGACGATTGGCAATTCTCGGTGTGCCTCTCGAACGAGACGCAAGCTCAAAAGCTCCGTCATCTTCAATCGGAACATTTAATATTTTAGCTGAACGTTTCACCACAAGAAACAAATCTTCATTATTGTAATAATCCAAACGGTTTATAACCCCAAAACGGGAGCGCAAAGGCGCAGTAAGCAAACCTGCTCTCGTTGTAGCTCCTATCATAGTAAAATTCGGAATTGTCAATTGTATTGTTCGAGCCGAAGGACCCGAATCAATCATTATGTCAAGCCGAAACTCTTCCATAGCCGAATACAAATATTCTTCGACAACAGCTGAAAGACGGTGAATCTCATCAATAAATAAAACATCATTTTCTTCTAAATTGGTCAATATTCCCGCCAAATCACCTGGTTTTTCCAATACAGGTCCAGATGTCGTTTTAATATTAGAACCTAATTCACGAGCTATAATATAACTCAAAGTTGTTTTCCCCAAACCGGGAGGTCCTGTTAACAAAACATGGTCGAGAGCTTCGCCCCTTTTCACTGACGCTTGAATAAACACTTTTAGATTATCAACAATTTTTTTCTGACCGGTAAAATCATCAAAGACTTTCGGTCTCAAAGTAGTTTCAATATCATCATCAACCAATTTTTCAGGTGAAGTAATTGAAGAAGCTCTTATGTTTTCCTTATTTTCCATTTACTAAATTAAGAAATTTCTTTATTGAAACTAACTACCAAGAAGAAAAAATAAAAAGTTTTTTAAATCTTATTTATATTTTGAAGTATAAGATTTAGCATGAATATTAAACAATATTTATCTTAAACACTGTAATATCATATAATTAACAACAAACAACCATTTAAAAATACTGTAACTTAATTATTGATTTTATTTTGTTAATTTTAAGTTTTGTTCTACTTTTTTATTTTTATAAATTACAGCCGTTTCCCCTTTGATTTCTAATTTATTGAAGACATAAATAGTCCTTTTAACAAGCTCAGTTTTGATTTGAGTATCTTCATCACAATCACCTGAAAATGTACCTGAATATTCCTCCACAATTTTTTCCCCAACATCATCAAATCTAACAATCTTTTTAATATATTTTGTATGTTTTTTACTTTCACTACATAAATTTATACTCGTCAAATTATAATCTGTAAAATTATGTCTGCTCTTGAACTTAGGGACTATCCATTCGTATGATTGACTACCATTAAAAATCTCATATTCTCCACTTAATTCTTTATATTTAAAACTCTCAATTTTCTCCAAAAACCAATCTGAATTATATTCAAAGTTAATTTGACTATCTCCGGCTATGCTTGATTTGAAATCTCTATCATTATAAGCTATTAAACTAACTATTTGACTATCATCGACAATAACTTTGTACCAATTGACTTTTGCTTTATTTTCCATATCTGATTGATAAACTGAATCAAAGTATGGATATTTTAATGAATCAAATTTGGTAATCATAAAAGTTTGTATTGGGTTATTAATTAATGAAGGATTATACACTTTTTTCAGATTGACAATTGCTGAAATCGGATAATATCCTTTTGGTTTTCCTATATTTGGCAAATAATTAACATTATTTATTTTTTGAATCCCATTACTTTCATATATAGTATCTTCTATAGAAGACAAATAACCCGCCTTATCATAATCCCAATGCATAGATCTAATTTTATTATTTCCAAGATAGTCTTCCTTAAAAAGCAAGTCATAATTATCAATGGAGTATTTCAATATACTTTTGGTTATAATCCCATTCTTTTCTTTTATTAATTCTTGAACAGGTAATCTCGACTTAATGTCGAGTTTCCTATCAACAGTTCTAATGACTTTACCTGACGAATCATTAGTTATTGCTTTATACCAAAAGTAATCATTTTTTCTTTCATAGAAATATTTCGTATTTTTTTTATCAATAAGTTTACTGTTTTCATAATTTTCAACTATCTTATGAGTTACTATTAAAAAAGTTTCTTCAAACAATGATTCTTTATTCTTGTCATTGCAAGAATTGATAAGAAAAAGCAAACTCAAAGAAATAACAGAAAAAATAAATCCCTTTTTCATTTTAACCCCATTATAGTAATTATTTAATTTTACAAATTCTTTTGCATTCCTTCAAACAAAATTAGTTTAATTTTGATTAAATACAAATTACAATAGATATATCGGATAATTCTACTTGTTAATTAAATTTACTTTGCTTATTTTTATTTTTTTCAACTTTTATTCATTTTCTAAATAGGATTGTATATGTTTACTGAAACTAAATGGGAATTACCTGATTTAGAAAGACAATTTGATGGTATTACTCTCGAAGGTGTTATTAATGTAGTTGAAGCATTAAAAAATAATTGCAGAGACAGCTATTATAAAGATAAAATGTATTCTTCCTTTTGTGGTATTTAAAAGAAACTGAGGGAATATTATTAAAAGAATTAGGCAAAAAGAATAAATCATCTCTCTAATATTGAATAGAATAATAAAAATAAATATTCTTTTATGATTATAATTCTAATATTTTAACCAAATTAAGTTTGCTTTTTTTTACTAATTGGAACATATATGAAAGAAAACAATCAAATAATTGATAATATAAAACAAAGTAAATACTGGCTTTCGATAGCTAATTTCATTGCCGGAATAATTTTTATTGTTACTTATTATTACACTCAACAAATATTAATATTGATTTTTGCTATTATTTTAATAATATTATCAATATTTGTATTTTTTTATTTTTCTCATTTAGAGATTAAGTATAAAGATAAGTTTTCAGGAAAATAATTAACAAAACATTATGCATACAAATTTTATTATCCCAAAATTACGTGAAGACTTAACAATAGATGTTGTCAAAGAGAATAATCAGGATTTATTATTATTAGTAGATCCAAATGGTTTTGCTCAGCAACCTGTTGCGTTGCCTCAAAGTTTCCTCGGTATTCTTCAACTAATTGATGGTAATATTTCATTAAATGAAATAATTAAAAAAATAAAAGATAATTTAGATTATGATATTGACCCTATAGTTTTAGTCGATATCATCTCCAAATTAGACAAAATGAATTATTTAGACAGCATTACGTTCCATATTAATAAATTTGAAATCGAATACTATAAATCTTTATCAGTTAGACCACCTGTCTGCTCGGGGAACTCTTATCCAAGCGAACCTTTTGAACTTGAAGTTGAATTAGATAATATTCTCTCATCTGTTAATAAAGACAATATAAAACCGGGTGCTAAGAATATTATTGTACCACATATTGATTTTAAAATAGGGAAAATATCTCACGAAGTTTATGCATCGGCTTACCATACAATTCGAGATTCCCTTGCCGATTTATTTGTTATTTTTGGAACTGCTCATTACAAAAATTCAGATTTATTTATGTTGAGTGAAAAGGATTTTAAAACTCCGCTCGGAGTAGTTCATACTGATAAAAATATTATCAATTATTTGAAAGAACAGTTGGGGAATCAAATTACTATAGACGAATTAGCTCATCAATATGAACATTCTATAGAATTACAAATAGTAT
>CAZVPQ010000107.1:0-7116 GCA_964628675.1 uncultured Hyphomicrobiales bacterium
ATATTATAATTGCTATTTTATACTATATAGACACAAAAAACATAAAAAAGTTACAAAAATGAGTAAAAAAAAGAAAAATAATTCATATTTTTAAATAAAAAACAAATTAAGATTGAAATTATGTCTAAGAAAACAACATTATTTGAGCATTTGAACTATAAACAAGCTATGGAATTTTACCAAGATCAAAATAAATCAAAAAATTCTTGGTACGTAAAAATTTTAATTTTTATAACTACTGCATTGTTTCTAACATTTTTCTTATCAGTTCATTATGATATAAATGCTGATAAATCTCCCGAAATCCGAACTGTACCCGGCAATATGTGGACATCTCAAAAAGTTACTGCGGGTTTTACTTTTCCTGTATATAAAAATTATGACGATTACAAAGAAGAAACAGACCAAGCAAGAGAAAAAGCATTAATGGTTTTTACTTATAACGAATCTGCAAAAAGCAATTGTATGGAACAATTGGATTTATATTATAAAGCGATGAAAAGTTATTGTACTGATTCTATCGCTGACGCTGAATCTATTTTGCCACAATCTGTTTTTGAGAATTTGAATTTATTGCCAAAATCAATCTGTTCTAGCGAAATCCGAAAAATTTATTTAAATCTAAAAACATATATGAATAAAATTTATATCAATGGCTTCATAAGTGAAAGCAAAAGTTCTATCAATCAAAAAGAAATTTCGGTTTTATTACCTCCCAATCGTGAAAAGATATATAAAAGTACTTTCTTAACGGATATGGGCTCCATAAGGGAGTCTTCAAAAAAATATTTTGAAAAAAGATTATCCAAAAAATCTTTACAGTTAGCAATAGAAATAGCATCTTCATTCAATTTCCCGAATTTCATTTACTCAAAAGAATTAACAGAAAAATCTAAAGATTTGGCAGCTATGTCTGTTGCCAGATATGAGGGGGTTGTTAGAAAAGGTGAGACAATAATATCAAAAGGCGAGATTGTTAGCGAATCAACTGTCAAAAAGTTGATTTCTTATAATAAATCTAAATTGATAAAAAATTCAGAAATATATTCGTTTTGGACAATTCTTGGATCTTTTGGACATTCTTTGCTTATATATTTTGTATTAATATCTTATTTGTTTTTTATTCGCAAGAGAATATTTGCAGATAATTTCCAATTAGTTATAATTTCGCTTATTTTAATTTTGGTAGGTTTTATGGCTTGGCTAACAATAACAATACCTAGTACATTACCTATAGAATATTTAATATTTTTACCGGCTCTTTCTATGCTTGGTGCCATTGTATTTGATTCTCGTACAGGTTTTTATATAACAATTACAATGGCTTTAACAGTTGCGGGAATTAGAGGCAATGATTATAGCACCGGATTAATCCTATTAGTCTCTGGAATTATAGCGGCTTATACAGTAAGAGATATTCAGAGCAGAACTCAGATGTTCCAATCAATCTTGTTTATCTTTATCGGATTATCAATTGGCATAATTGTAATGAATCTTGAACGTTCGACATCCTTTTCTCTAATATTAAGTCAAACAATGTTCGCAGGTATAAATGCCCTGTTATCTCCATTAATTACTTTCGGTCTGCTCTTGGTACTCGAAAGATATACAAATATAACTACAGATCTCAGATTGTTAGAGTATGACAAGCAAAATCATCCTTTGCTACATCAGTTGAGCGAAATTGCTCCCGGGACATATCAACATACTCTTTCTATGACAGTGTTGGCAGAAAGGTGTGCTACTGAAATTAATGCAAACCCGATATTAGCAAAAGTAGGTGCATTATATCATGATATTGGCAAAATAGCAAAACCTGAATATTTTGTTGAAAACCAATTAGATATTGATAACAAACTTGATAAATTAAGTCCCAGAAAAAGTGTTGAAATAATTAAACAACATGTATTGGAAGGAATAAAATTGGGGCACGAATTCAATTTGCCGCAAAAAATAATTGATTTTATACCTACTCACCATGGGACATATTTAATTAAACATTTTTATGCAAAAGCAATAGAAGAGGCTGATGATAAATCTACTGTAAATGAAGATGATTTTCGTTATCCCGGTCCCAAACCGTTTAGCAAAGAAACCGCTATTGTTATGATTTGTGATTTCTCTGAAGCAATTTCGAGGTTAATTGGAAAAAACAAAGAAGAATTAGATAAAGTTTTGGAAGCAAATATTAGAGATAGATTAATAGATGGGCAATTTGACGAATGCAATATCTCTTTGAAAGATTTGGATATTATTAAGCAAACTTGTGTAAAAGTACTAATTGGTTCAAGTCATAAAAGAGTACGATATAAAGAAATTCCCGAGGATTATCAAAACAAGAAGGAATAAATTTTATTTTTTTTAAAATAATTTGGTTAGATAATCTTGTTAATTTGTATCAAAAATAGCTTAGATTATACACATATTTTAAACAAAATGGTTAAAATATGAATTATTTACCTTTTTTTTGATAATAATTAAATTAATATTTTGATATTAATAATTTCTCACTTATTTTTGTAATTCGTTAATTTTAGTTAAAATAAATATTGAGATTAGGAAATGGCTAAACAACAAACTTTTGGGGATAAACTCAAAAAAGGTAAAAATGTTGATACTCGTATTAACGTAAAAGTTATAAAAGGCTATAAATGCGAGAATAGAAACAGTATAAGATTTATTGATAAAATGGTCAAAGTTGACGATTTGAATCAATTAGATAAAATTGATATTAGTTTATAAATTAGGAATTATATTATGAAAAAAGGTATTCATCCTCATTATCATACAATTGATGTGCATATGACAGATGGTTCGACTTTTAAAACGAGGTCTTGTTATAAAACCGATAAAATGGTTTTGGAAATTGATTCTAAATCGCACCCGTTTTTTACCGGCAAGCAAGTACTTGTTGATACTGCCGGTCGTGTTGATAGATTCAAAAAACGTCTGGAAAAAACTAACAAAATGAAACAAACTAAGAAATAGGAGTTAGAATATTTATGAATCCAATTCATCCAATGCAAACGGGCTCAGGATTTAAGCCCAATAAAAAGACTTTTAAAAAAAGAGTAAATCCAATGAAAAAATCAAGAGTTGTTGATTATCTTGATTCAAAATTTTTAATGAGATTTACTAATGACCAAGGTAAAATTCTACCAAGAAGAATTACCGGTCTAAATGCTTATCAGCAAAGAGAAATGGCAAAAGCAATTAAGTATGCTAGGCATCTTGCATTAATTCCTTTTGTTGCAAATGATCTTTCTTAATGATAATCTGAGATATTAATGTAATAAAGATGTTTCTTTCCTTAGAAACATCTTTTTTTTATGTTAAGAATATATTTTGTTTTTGAAGTTAATAATCTATTGAAGCAAAATGAATTTGTATGCCTACACTATGACGACCATAATAATAACCTTCTAAAATTACATTGTTTATCTTACCTTTGCCAAATTTAACGTTATTGACAGTTGTATTAAATGTACTATCTTTAGTAGAGAAATAAATAGTATAATTCCCGGAAGGCAAAGTTGCTATTTCAGAAAATTCACCGGAACTCAAATTGAAATCTCTTGAATAACCTTCTGTTTCAACCCTAATTAATGTTTCAGGTGAATCGGGAGATATATTAATACATCTGAGATAAACATTTGTTGGTTCAAATTGATTAATGGTATCCCTAAGCATTCTTGATTGAATATCATTGCCAATGCCATAAGCAAAAAATGTATATTTATGATCTTGTTCCACATCTAATAAACAATTATAAATCACAAGTGAATCTTTTGGTTTAACAAGTCTTATAGCATTTTTTTGACCCCCGACAATAAGACCGACATCTTTATATTCGTATTTTCCTTCTCGGTTAAATTCAATAGTATCAATCAATCCTATGATCCGGCTTGCAGAGTAAACGTTCAATGTATCATAATCTAACTCGGGGATAGCATTAATAAATAAAATCTTAGCAAACTCCGTAGGTTTAATAATTTGATCAGTTGGCACATTAGTAACACACTCGCAAGCTATTAATAAGATTGCGAGTGTTGCTATTAGAATAATGATTTTCTTTTTAAACATCGTATTATTGTTTAGAAACTAATTCCTGTTCCAAATGTCAATCCGTTTTTATTAGTTTGATTCCAACTATTATCAACATAATAATTATAGTTGATAAATTCATAACCGATATTGAAAGTCCACAAACTATAAGGTGAGAAACTCAAACCGATTTGAAGTCGCGATAAAACTCCACCATATCGAGTTGAACCACCGAATATTTGACCATAAGCCGAGACATATCTGCTGTAATCACCCAAAATACTGATGGGATGCGAATATTTTGCAACAGCACCATAATAAAGGAATGCAAAATTTTGTTGATAACTCAAACCTTGACCAAAAAGATTACGTTTGAAGTCTTGAGGCATTTGTTCTTGACCAATTTGAACACCGAAATACCAATTATCTCGCACTTTGTACAATGCAGATAAATTGAAGTTTTGATAAAATTTACCATCTGGTAAATTAACTTTAATCGCTGAATTGGAATTAGAGAAGCCTGCAATCAATGCTAAATCACCATCAGAAAAATTATTCTGAGGCACAAAATCTGACATAAATGGTTCATACTGTATTGAGGATACTGAACTAAAACCAGCATTTTGAGATTTAGCAATTGAACTTAAATTCGTATTAGAACTATTTACTGATGAAGACATTGACAAAATATCATTTGTTGCAGTCTTGATATCGCTATTTTCTTTTAAAGAATTATTAGCAATGAAATTTCTGCTATGTTTTCTATGCGAAGCAGAAACAATCGTATTCTTTTTTAATTGTTTTGCAATCACGGATTGATTATTAGCAAGAATATTATTCTCGACAGAGCTAACCAATGGTACAAGTTGTTTCTGTGCAACATTAATATTAGCATTATTTGTATTGAAACCAGTAAATTCAAAAACAGCCGTAGTTAATCCTGCAGTAATCAAGACAGCCATAATTGTAGTAAGATGTTTTTTGAACAAATTAACTAAGCCATAACCATTCGATAATTTTGCAACGTCATAAGGAATTCTATTAAGAAATTCCGACGAAGGAATCGAAAAGTTCAATGAAGAAAATATCGAATTCGTACTTTCAGCAGGTGGCGAAATCATCGCCATATCACTTGATGCGACACTTTGAATTTGAACTTGCTGATTGAACTCAACCCTTAAGTCAGGATCTCTGGCAAGCTCTGAAAACAGGGCATCTTCGTTAGCCCCGTTTAATTGTCTGTCAAGATATTCGTGTATTAATTTTGAATAACTCATTTTTAACTCAATATAAATTATTTGACATATCTTCTAAATAAGGTGTTAAAATCTCTTTAATTTTTTCCTTGGCTCTCCAAACTCTATTTTTAATAGCGGAAATACTTTCGCCTGTAATAGCAGAAATTTCTTTATAAGTCAGCCCTTGATATTGTCTCAAAACAAAAGCTTCTCGATAATCAAATTCCAACACATCTAAAGCCATAGAAAGCAATTGCAATAACTCTTTTTGTTCATAGCCTTGGTCATTAGTCGAGACATGAAAATCATCTATGTTAAGAACGATTCTTTTGTCTCTTTTGAAATTCAGACAAATATTCCTAGTAATCTTCAACAGATAAGCAGGAATATTTTCCACTTTTGTATTGCTTTTGGCAGAATCAAAGAACTTTAAAAAAGCTTCTTGAAAAATATCTTTAGCATCTTCGGGTGTTCCCATTGTTCTTAAACAATAAGAATAAATTCTTTGCGAATATCTTGCATATAATTCAGCAAATGCATCTTCTGCTTCACTTTTCTTTCCGCAAAGCATAGAATAAAGAATTAAATCATCATATTTGCTAATTTTTTTATTCATACTAATTAACACGTTTTAGTAAGATAAAATATTATACACAACAGCTACTTTTCAAACCAATAAGCTCTATAAACATTATTGCTTAAAACTTTTGATTTTAAATTTTTAGTACTCAAGTCAATTATTTCTAAATTACCTGAATACTTGTTTGCATTATTGACAAAAAACTTTGTATAAATTATTTTTTTTCCATCGGCAGACCATTTTGGATACATATTGTATTCCAGCAAAGTATCAACCTCAGTAATTTGTTCCCAACCCGGATGGCCTATATCATCTTTCACATTTCTTAACCAAAGATCACCACTTTTTGTTGTAAAAGCAATCTTCAATCCGTCAGGTGAGACAGTAGGATTATAAGCACCAATATTAACTACTTCAATCTCATAAGATTCAGACGGTTTATCAATATTCCAAAATCCGATATAATCTAAATTTTTGGATTTAGAATAATTATAAACAATATAGTCTTGATGCGACCAATCAAGTTGAGCTTCTCCTTTGAGTCCATTAATTCCAAATGATAATTCTTTGAAATCTATTACATTTGAAGGATCATCAGAATCAACAATATTGATTCTCAATGCGGCATTTAAACTATCTCCGACATAGAAAGCTAAAAATTTAGCATCGGGTGAAAAAGTTGGTAAAGTATTCGGACAAACATCATAATTAGCTTTGTTCCAAATGTTATCCCCTTTGCTTACAACTACTTCGGATTGATTGATAAAAAAAGCAAAATGCGAACCATCTTTTGAAATAATAGGATAATTGATTACGGGAAAGTCTCCTTTTGCAACTAAGAGTGTCGTCCTCTTCCCAATAGCTTTATTAAAGTCGTAAATTGCAATATTATCTTCGTCGTTTGGCAATTTATTCCAAAATACAATTTTTTTATTATTGCTAATTGTTGAAAAAACAACTCCATCATCAATTATTTCCAAAAGATTTTCACCGGATTCTTTTATTCCGAAAATCCCGGGTTTATGACCATTTAGAGCTTGTCCTGTAAAAAATATATCGCTTCCTTCAACTAATGAAGGTTCCGGCGTTACACATTCAGGGCAACTCTGCAGTCCAAAAACCAACACAATTAAACCTAAAACCAATCCAAATTTTCTCAAATTTCTTCCATCTCAAACTAAATTAAACTTCATAAATCCACATTGCAACCTTTTTGGGTAATCATATTTAAAAGAACTAAATAATTTATACACA
>CAZVPQ010000108.1:0-7113 GCA_964628675.1 uncultured Hyphomicrobiales bacterium
TTAACAGAAGCCATATTAACCTCGAATAAACAAAAAAACAGTTGCTAAATAGTGGGCTAAAATAGCTTATAATTATTGTAAATAACTTTGCAAAGAAACGAACTCAAAATGCAGTAAAACCTATTAATACTAAATATTTAATGCCAAATAACACCCAATAATGCAAAGTAATTCCAAGAGAGAAATACGCTCAGGGTGAGTTTACTATGTTATTATAATTATAAGCCTCGAATTCACAAATAAAAAATCTTTCCACTTTATGAACTTTACAAACCTTCGGCTATAGTATTAATTCAGAATTTAGAATTTTTTTCATAAAAACAGCTCGGATTTTGTATTTTTGTGAATTATCTAAACATTTAGTTTTTGAGTATGAATAAAAGAAAAGATAAAAAAGAAAAGATAAAAAAGAAGACTAATCCTAAACAAAGCAAACGGGATATCAATCAATTTTTAAGTAAATACGGCTATTTGCCTTACTTAATCATTATTATTTTTGGAATTGCGACTTATTATCAAACGATTAATTTCAATATTGTTGAATGCGACGACCACGAAATTATTATTAAAGATTTTGCACGAATTAACAATATATCAAATTGGGATAAAGAGTTCGGCAAATCATATATGCACAATAGTTATTATCGTCCTTTGGTCAATATATCATTTATGTTGAATGCACAAATGAGCGGGGAAAATCCTGTTTCTTATCATATCACAAATCTTGTATTTCATCTGATTGTTGCGTCTTTGGTTTTTTATTTCTTTACACTTTTGGGATACAACAGATTTATTTCACTACTGGCAGGGATAATTTATTCGGTTCACCCCTTATTTACTAATGCGGTTGATTGGATTGTCGGTCGAAATGATTTGCTGTTCAGTATTTTCATTTTATTATCATTCATATTTTTGATAAAATTCAAATTAAAAGAAAACAAATTAAATCTTTTATTTCATTCATTGTTTTTTCTATTTGCACTTTTCACAAAGGAGACATCACTTGTTGCACCTATACTTTTCGTAGCGTATTTGATAATAATTAAAAAAGACAAAATTTTTAATAAGCAATTATGGATTTATTTGATTTGTTGGATAATACCTATTGCTATCTGGTTTATATTTAGAGCTAATGCGGATTTGTCTGCACCTGTGTATAATTCAGGTTTTGATATATTTTTATTTAATCTAAGAATGATTCCTGAGTTCGTCGCTAAATTCTTTTTGCCGGTAAAATTATCTGTTCTGCCGACTTATAATATGTTTAATACAGTTTCGGGCATTGTTATTATTGCCTTGCTAATTATTGCTTATATCAGGTCTAAATCTGAAAGAAATGAATATTTTCTATTTGGTGTACTATGGTTTTTGGTTTTAATACTCCCGGGAATGTTTATTACTCTGAAAAATTCTCATATTTGGAATGAGTATTTGGAATGCAGAGCATATTTGGCTTCTTTGGGATTAATTATTGTTCTTGCCGAATTAATTCCAAAAGTATGGTTGAAAGCAAAGTTGAAGAAATTTGTTATTGCAGTTGTTATTTTATTCCTAATCTTATCTTCTCTTACGCATATTGAAAGTAAGAATTATATTAACCCGTTGAAATTTTATAAGAGTGTAATAGCAAATGATGACAACCGTGCAAGTTTCCATTATATTTTAGGGCAGTTGTATCATAACAATATGTATAAATCGACTAAAAACACAAAATATCTTGATTCTGCCGAAGAACAAATAAATGATGCTATCAAATTAAGACCAAATCACTCTCTTTATTATCAAAGTCTCGGAGCGGTTTATTCAAATCATAAGAAATATGAATTAGCTATTCGGTCATTGAAAAAAGCGATTTCGCATGATTCTAATGTTAACGATTCTTATAACGGACTTGCGATGTGTTATTATTATCTCGGTATGGAAAAAAATGCTATTGGAGTTTGGCGAAAAGCTATAAGCAAATGGAATGAAGACCAAGATATAATGTATAATTTAGCAGATGTTTATTTTAAGATTGGCAATATTGATAGTGCTTTTTATTTTTCAAATATTGCTTTGAAGTATGACAATTCTGAAAAAAATAAGTATGAATTCTATTATATGTTCAATAAATGGGGTGGCTATTATGTCCAAAGCAAGCAGAATGATAAAGCAGTTGAAATTTTCCAAAGAGCTTTAAATGTGTCGCCTCAAAGAAGCACTGCTTATGAGAATTTGATGAACTTTTATTTGATTATTGAACATAAATTGGATTCTGCCTCTTATTATGCTAAAAAGATAATTGAACACGGGGGGAAAATTAGTGATGATAAAAAGAAGGTCTTTGAAAAATTTATGAATAAAGCAAAATAGGATTATGGAAAACAAAAATTCATTATTGGATATATTGTATAAGATTAGTAATTACTATTATATTTTATTGCCTGTTATTGTTTTTCTAATTTATTTCGGAAGTATCAATTATGGGTTTGTCAAATGTGATGATTACGATTTAGTTGTTACAAATCATAATTTGATAGATAATGTTGATGAAATACCGGCACAGTTTCAGCGAAGTTATATGAATTCCAATTATTATAGACCTATGATTAATCTTTCTTTTCTTTTCAATTCATTAATCGGAGGAACTAACCCTGCATATTATCATCTATTCAACATCATTCTTCATTCAATAGCAGTAATTCTATTATTTATATTTTTAGTAAAATTAGGATTTGACAAAATACTTTCGTTTCTATCAAGCATAATATTTGCTGTTCATCCTCTTTTTGTCAATGCTGTGGCTTGGATACCCGGGCGTAATGATCTTGTACTGGGAATATTTATACTAATGGCATTTATATTTTTAATCGAATATTTAGAGAATGATAATAAATTATTTTTACTTTTACATTTTCTTGCACTGCTTTTTGCTTTCTTGTCGAAAGAGACGGCTCTATTAATACCGATAATTTTTCTCTTTTATATATTCTCGAAGTATAAAAATGATTTTAATAAAAAGCAGTTGTTAGGATTAATTCTTTCTTGGATTATTTCTTTCGGGATATGGTTCGGATTAAGAATGAATGCAGATTTAGGCAAGTCATTTAACGAATTTGGCATCTCTGCTTTTATAAAAAATCTTTCGGCAATACCCGAAATATTGGCAAAAGCAATTATACCTTTGAAAATTTCCGTCTTGGCTACTTATAGCAGTGAAATGACTTTGATAGGCATAGCTATTCTTTTAATAATTATATTTTTATTCTTTGTGATTAAGACCAAAAATAAAACAGTTTTTCTTATGGGTGTAATTTGGTTTTTGTTATTTATTATACCCGGAATGTTCGTAAGAAGATTGAATGCTAATGATTGGAACGATTATTTGGAGTGCAGAAGCTATCTTCCCGTTATTGGTATTTTTATTTTTGCATTGAGTTTGATTAATAAGCAATGGTTGAAAGAAAGAATAAGCATTGTAATTCCTATTTTTGCAATATTTATTATTGTTTTTAGTGGAATATCAATTTCAAAGATAAGTAATTATAAGAATCCTTATGTATTTTATGAGTCTGTTTATAGAACAAATCCCGATAGAGGACAATTTGATTATCAGTTTGCAAAAGCTTGTTTGGAAAAGAAAGATTATGAATTAGCGGAAAAAGCATTGAAGTCATCAATTAGAGCCAATGCGAATTATGGCAAATATTATTATAATCTCGGAGTGTTTTATTTTAATCGTAAGAATTTCGATAAATCGGAAAAATATTTAGATACTGCAATTCAAAAAGACCCTTTGTACAAAAACTCTTATGTAGCATTAACTAATTTGTATCTGACTAATAATCAATTGGAAAAAGCAAGAGCTATTCTCGAAAAAGCATATAAAAATACAGGTGAAATAGGATTTATTCAAAAAGTAGTATTAAATGATATACACAGTAAGGATTTATTGCAATTAAGAAGGGATATTGAAGAATACAAGGATATTTTGCTTGGAAATGAGGAGCTTGCAAATTTAATGATTGGTTTGGGAGTTGATTTATTCGATAAAGGAGAAAAAAATATTTCGGAAAATCTTTGGCAATTAGCTTTAGAAATAGATAGCAATAATTATCTTGCATTAGACAATCTATTCCAGTATTATTTAATCGACAAAAAGGATTTCAAAACAGCTAAAATTTATGCTGATAAGATTGAAGCGATTGGCAAAAGTATTGATACCGATAAGAAGAATTATCTTGAGGCGATGTTGAAGTAAATAAAAATATAGCTATTAAATTTTTTTCCATAAATAAATTGCTTTATTTATAAAGAAATAATTAATTCTAAGCTCTTTCCCTTTGAAGTATTAAAATAGTCCACATTTCAGAATTTACAAATAATAAATAAATCATCTATTCCTTCGTCTAATAATTAATATATGTATTAATCAAAACGATAAAGAATAATATGAAAGTTAATAAAACATTACTGATGATTTTGGACGGTTGGGGGATTGGGGATAAATCCAAATCAGATGCTATTTATAATGCTAATACTCCTTATCTTGATAGTATTGATGAGAAATATCCTCATTCACAACTCCTTACAATGGGTAAAAATGTCGGACTTCCCGACGGACAAATGGGAAATTCGGAAGTCGGTCATTTGAATATAGGATCAGGCAGAATTGTATATCAATTTTTAGTAAAAATCAATAAAGCTTGTGAAGACGGCTCTCTTGCTAAAAGACCCGTATTAATGGGTGCCTTAAATTATGCTAAGGAAAATAATAAAGCTGTTCATTTTTTGGGACTTGTATCCGATGGCGGAGTGCATTCACTTGATAAACATTTGTATAAATTGTGCGATATAGCAAAAGATTATGGTCTTAAAGATGTTTATATTCACGCTTTGTTAGATGGCAGGGATACCGATCCGAAAAGTGGTTATGGATTTATTAAGAATCTACAAGAACATCTGAAAGGTTCGGTTGGGCAAATTGCCTCAGTTTGCGGTCGCTATTATACAATGGATAGAGATAAAAGATGGAAAAGAATTAAAAAAGGTTATGATTTGATGGTCAAAGGTATAGGTAAAAAGACCAAAGATCCTTTGCAAGCAATTCAAGAGTCTTATGATAATAATATTACCGATGAATTTTTAAAACCGACTGTGGTTGTTGATGATAATGATAAGCCGATTGCTACTATAAAAGAAGGCGATGTTGTTATTTGTTTTAATTTTAGAACAGATAGGTTAAGAGAAATTACTGTTGTTCTTACACAAAAAAATATGCCTGAATTTGATATGCAAAAAATGAATTTGTATTATGTAACAATGACAACATATAATGACACATTTAAACAAGTCAAAGTTATTTATCATAAAGAAAATGTTGTTATGACTTTGGGAGAGTATGTTTCTGTATTGGGATTAAAACAGTTAAGAATAGCCGAAACTGAGAAATTTGCCCATGTAACTTTCTTTTTCTCGGGGGGTAGGCAGAAAAAATTTGAGGGAGAAGATAGAATATTAATTAATTCACCCAAAGTTGCTACTTATGATTTACAACCTGAAATGAGTGCATATAAAGTTAGAGATGCCTTAGTAGAGCAACTCAAAACACAGAAATATAGTTTTGTTTGTCTGAATTTTGCCAATGGTGATATGGTAGGTCATACAGGAGTTTATGATGCAATAATCAAAGCAGTTGAAACTGTTGATGGTTGTGTGCGAGAAGTTGTTGAAACAGCAAAAGAAAACGGTTATACGGTTTTAATTATAGCTGACCACGGCAATGCGGATTATGCTATAAATCCTGACGGTTCGCCCAATACTGCGCATTCTTTAAATCCCGTTCCTTGCCGATTAGTAAGCGAGAAGTACGAATCTATTAAAAATGGTGTTCTTGCTGATGTTGCTCCAACTATATTGGATATAATGGGCTTGGAAAAACCGGAAGAGATGACAGGGGAAAGTTTGTTAGTAGAAAGTAGAAAGTAGATGTATATTTTGTGGATAAAAGGTAAAATATAATTTGTATTTTTTTTGTAAGTTTACTTATATTTTTTGATTATTTTCTTTAACAAATAAATAAATAAGATGGAATTAGATTTAACTTTCTCTGATACGATATTTGAGAATAAAAGAAGAAATGCGGAAGAGTTTGCTTTAATTGCAAAAGAGTTAAGGCGAGATGTAATCAAGAGTTTGACTTTGGCAAAATCGGGTCATAGCGGTGGTTCAATTGGTCTAGCTGATATATTTGCGATTCTTTATTTTGGTGGGTATATGAGATATGACCCTAAGAATCATAATTGGAATCAAAGAGACAGATTTGTATTGAGTGCCGGACATTTATGCCCTGTTTTGTATTCGAGTTTGGCAAGAGCCGGTTTTTTCCCCACAAAAGAACTTTCTACTCTTAGGAAATATGGAAGTAGATTGCAGGGACATCCGGGTTTAGATGTAGGATTGCCGGGTATTGAATCTGCCGCGGGTTCTTTGGGACAAGGTATTTCTATTGCTGTTGGCATGGCAATGAGTGATAAATTAATAGATAATTCAGATAGAAAAGTATTTTGTTTGACCGGAGACGGTGAATGCGAAGAAGGCTCTGTTTGGGAAGCGGCAATGGCAGCAGGAAACTATCATTTGGATAATCTTTGCTGGATTTTAGATAATAATGATTGCCAAATAGATGGTAGAGTCAAAGATGTTATGAGCGTTTATCCTCTTGATGAAAAGTTTGAAGCTTTTGGTTTTGAGGTCATTAAAATAAATGGTAATGATTATACAGAAATCCAACAAGCATTTGATAAATTTAATGATAATGCCAAAAATAAAATTGGAAAACCTACTATAATTATTGCAAAAACTTTTATGGGGTATGGCGTTTCATATATGCAAGATGATTATAAATGGCATGGGAATCCGCCAAATGAAGAACAAGCTAAAATTGCATTGGAAGAATTAAAATAGTTTTAGAAAATGAATGATTTTATGAAATATATTATTAATATTATAGTGATAACATTTTTTCTTCTGTTGCTGAGTTGCAATTCAAGCAATGAGAAGAAAGATGAAAATATTCAAGATTCTGTCAAATCAACATCAGATATTGTTAACAAAGTCCTCACAATAGATAGA
>CAZVPQ010000109.1:0-7097 GCA_964628675.1 uncultured Hyphomicrobiales bacterium
ATTATTCATAATGAATAAAAGATGGATATTTTTAATTTTGAATTGGGTCCAATTTTAACAAATTGTTATTTGATAATTGATAATAGTAAAAAAAGAGGAGTTGTTGTTGATTGTCCTCCGGATAGTGCCTATGTAATTCTTGACAACATTAAAGCCAAGGAGATACAATTAGATGCTATATTGCTGACTCATTCTCATTGGGATCATTTTGCAGATGCTATGAAAATTAAAAGAGAAACAGATGCAAAAATATATATTCATAAAGAAGACGAATATAGATTGCTGAGTCCTAATGATTATACCTATATGCCTCTTCCTTTTGATTTGGAACCGGTAATTATAGATAACTATTTAGCAGATGGAGATGCAATTGAGTTTGGGAATTCCGAATTTGAAATAAGACATACTCCAGGTCATACGGAAGGAAGTGTTTGTTTTGTTAATTTTCAGGATAAAGTTGTGTTTTCCGGTGATACTTTATTTTATTTAAGCATAGGAAGAACCGATTTACCAGGAGGTTCAACTGAAAAGATTATAAGTTCTATTCACAAAGAATTGATAACTCTTCCTGATGAGTTTAAAGTTTACCCCGGTCATGGATCTATGACAACAATAGGGTTCGAAAGGCAAAATAATCCATTTTTGTTAAATTATTGAAAATTTATAAGTTATTGTAAATTAATAAATTGCAAATATATGAAAATAAATTCATATTTACTTAATATTTATCTAAGAATTTTATTATTATCTTGCATATCTGGATTGGTATTATTAGTAGGATGTTATTCATTTACAGGAGGATCAGTACCAGAACATTTGAAAACTATATACATTGCATCGGTTGGAGACAATAGTGGCTATGGAAATCCTGTGTTTAGGGATTATTTGTCTCAAAATTTAACTTTGAAATTTCAAAACGACAATACTTTAAAAGTTGTTGATAGAAAAGGTGATGCACGATTAACAGTAAATATTTCATCAATTAATGATCAAATACAAACTGTTAATCCCGGTGAGTTAGAAAGTGAAAGAAAAGTTACGGTAATATGCAATGTAGAATATTACGATGAAGTAAAAAAGAAAGTTATTTGGAATAGGAAATTTTCTAATTTTGAAGTTTATGATTTGGCAAATGCACAAGTCGAAAGGGAAATTGCAGTTAATAAAGCTTTGGAACAAACGATAGACGACATTCTTTTGGCTGTCGTATCCGGCTGGTAGAGGCATTTATTTTAATTATTATTATTAACAATTGGTGGTTAAACACCCGATATGGAAAATTTTTTACTAATTATTTATTTATTAGGTCTAACGATTTTATTTGGTTTTGGTATGCATGGTTTAGTTATGCTTTACTATTACTATAAAACATCTAAAATTGCACCTGATAATCCTGAGTTACCGGAAGAATTGCCTAATGCAACTATTCAATTACCTATATTCAATGAAATGTATGTTATTGAAAGGCTCATTAAATCCGTTTGCGATATTGAGTATCCTAAAGATAAGTTAGAGATTCAAGTTCTTGATGATTCTACTGATAATACTGTTGAAATAGCAAAAAAATTGGTAGAAGAATACAGACAAAAGGGGTATGATATTAATTATATTCATAGAACAGACCGTACAGGCTTCAAAGCAGGAGCTTTAAAAAATGGTTTGGAGTTGGCAAAAGGTGAGTTTATTGCTATTTTTGATGCAGACTTTGTTCCTAATAAGGATTTTTTAATCAAAACTATTCCGCATTTTAATCATTCAAATGTTGGATGTGTACAGACTCGTTGGGAGCATTTGAACGAAGATTATTCTCTTTTGACACGTGCTTTAGCATTGGCATTAGACGGACATTTTGCTATCGAGCAACAAGTTAGATATAAAGCGGGCTTTTTTATCAATTTTAACGGAACTGCCGGAATTTGGAGAAAGCAAGCAATTATTGATGCCGGAAACTGGCAAGACGATACTCTAACTGAAGATATGGATCTTAGCTTTAGAGCGCAGATAAAAGGTTGGAAATTTATTTTCCTTAATAATGTTGTTTCGCCTGCTGAATTACCTGCTGATATAAACGCTTTGAAAACTCAACAATTCAGATGGACAAAAGGTGCTGTTGAAACTGCTAAAAAAATCCTTCCTCAAGTGTTTAAATCTAATATTCCTTTAAAAATTAAATTGGAAAGTTTTGTTCATTTAACAAGCAATATTGTTTTTCCTTTTATTATCTTGGTTGCACTTCTAAATGTTCCATTGGTAATAATTAAAAATTCTGTTGCCGGTTATGACCAATATTATACATTAATGTCCGTATTTGTATTAGCTTCAATTTCGACATTCTTGTTTTATCTTTATGGACAACGAGCAATTCATTTGGACTGGAGGAAAAGATTACTCTACTTCCCTATATTTCTTGGAGGCAGTATGGGAATGGCTGTTAATAACACCAAAGCTGTTATTGAAGCCTTGATTAATAAAAAAAGCGGATTTATACGAACACCAAAATATAACATTGTTAAAGCTACTGATGAATGGAAAAAGAAAAAATATGTTCAAAAGAAAATCAATTTGACAATTGTATTTGAATTATTATTAACTTTATATTTTATTGTTGGAATTGGCATATCTGTTTATTATTTGGAATTTGCCGCAATTCCTTTTCAATTGCTATTCCTTTTTGGCTTTGGTTCTGTTGGTTCTCTATCTTTGAAGCATTCTTTAGAAAAATAATCTTATTTATGTTGAAATATTTGCCCGAAATTATTTAGTTTCGGGCTTTTTATTATGAAATTAATTCTTCTAACAGTTGTCATTGTTTTCTCGGTATCTAATTCCTCTATGGGCTTGGATTCGCCATTCGAAGAGCATTTATTCAATGTAAATTATGGTTTTTATTTCGACAATATAAAAGATTTAAATAAATATTTTGAACTAAATAAATTGCCTGAGATTAATAAGAATTATGGTAAATTCATCTCTTTAAATTATTCTACCAACGAATGTCCATTTTTATTTGACCAACCTAACCATATATTTTATTCATTTAGTTTTCTTTTGCCCTTACCAAGATATTTTACTGACAATAATTATAATAATAATTTATATACTTATAGTTTATTTTTGGAAACATTTATTTTTGAATCATATCTTAAAAAAATTACTATCAAACCTATTGTTGGGATAGGTTTTTCTCAAACCAATTTGGTCATTCGTAAAACAAATAGTACTTTAAATGAATTGAAAAACTTGGATATGGAAACAAATTCTGCATTCAGATTTACTAAATTTACAGCATTATTAAATCTGGGGGGTGGGGGTGCATTTCGTTTCAAATTAATTGATGATGCGTTTAAAACAAAAAATTTAATATTTGGTTTTGATGTCAGATATTCAATTTCTCTTGATGTTTTTCATTTATACAACGATAAATGGAAGCTTGATAAGACAAATGTTGATTTACCTAATTATTATGCACCAGAATTATCAATCGAATTTTATATTGGAGTTGAAGTCCTGAAAAAGAAATATTGGGAATAAAATAGCCACTCAAACTTAAATAAAAAGTTCAAGTAGCTGAAACATTCATTCCTCTTTTTTCTCTTCTTTCTCTTCGGGTAAATCAAATGACTCATTACATTCAGGGCATTTTAAATACTTGACCCATTCACCATCAACTTTTTTGAATCTCGCTTCTAAGTAATCGTGACCACAACTTATGCATTTTTGATTGACAGGTTCATATTTTGATATATAATCACAATCGGGATAACGCGAACAAGCATAAAATTTCTTTTTAGATTTGGGGCTAAATCTTTCTACGACTTCACCTTCTTTACATTTAGGACAAGAAATACCTGTTGAAAATGGTTTTATACCATCGCATTTTGGATATTTTGAGCATCCGTAGAACTTTCCATATTTACTTTCTCTGATATACATTGGTGAGCCACACTTATCGCAAAAAACACCTTCAGCAAGAACAGGTTCTTTTTTGACTTGGTTTCCAACTCTTGGCAATGGCTTAGTAAATTTACATTTTGGATATTTTGAGCATCCGTAGAACTTTCCATATTTACTTTCTCTGATATACATTGGTGAGCCACACTTATCGCAAAAAACACCTTCGGCTATAACGGGTTCTTTTTGGTTTTTCTCTCCAATTTTTGGTAACGGTTTTGTGAATTTACATTCGGGATAATTTGAGCAACCGAGGAATCTACCGTGCCGACTAACTTTTATAACCATTGGCGCCCCACATTTTTCGCAATTGATTTCAGGAATATCGCCATGTTCTTCTGCATGTTTCAAAGATTTTGAAAAAGGTTGATAAAAATTCTTTAGCATTTCTACATAAGTTTTATCACCATTTGCAACTAAATCAAGTTCTGTTTCCATTTGCGCTGTAAATTCAACATTAATTAGATCCGGGAAATTCTTAACTAATACCTCATTAACGTCTATTCCCAATTCGGTAGGAGAAAATGCTTTTTTCTCCATAATAATATAATCCCTATCCAAAAGAGTAGAAATAATTGTAGCATAAGTGCTTGGGCGTCCGATTCCCTTTTCATCAAGTTCCTTGACTAAGCTTGCTGAATTATATTTTGCCAAAGCTTTAGTTTGGGATTTTATTGATTTTGCTTCTTCTAATGGCAACTTAACACCTTCTGCTAATCCATTAGGCAATAATTTGTCATTAAATGAATCTTTCCCGTTTTTACCATTTCCATTTGAACCGTTTTCTTCATTTTCATTTATATCATGATAAGCCGCTAAAAAACCATCAAAAACCAAGATAGAACCCGTTGTTCTAAAAAGGAAATCCCCGTCCTTAATATTAATAGTTGTTTTATCATAAACAGCCGGTTTCATTTGCGAGGCAATAAATCTATTATAAATCAATTCATACAATGAAGATAAATCTTTATCTAAAGAATTACGAATTTCTTCAGGAGTATAATCCAGTATTGTTGGTCTTATTGCTTCGTGAGCATCTTGAACATTTTTGGATTTGGAAAAATATACCGGAGGGGTTTCCGGAATATAATTAGCTCCATACTTTTGGGATATATAAGTTCCTGCCGCTGATTGCGATTCACTACTTATGCGTACCGAATCGGTTCTCATATAAGTTATTAAACCAACAGCGCCTTCTTTATTAATACTCACACCTTCATATAATTTTTGTGCAAGTGACATAGTCTTTTTATTAGTAAATCCCAAACGCCGAGCCGCTTCTTGCTGCAAACTACTTGTAGTAAATGGAGCATAAGGTTTGCGGATTACACTTTTCTTATTTATATCATTAACAAAATATTCTTCTTTTTTAATTCTATTTAACAAATCCAATGCTTCTTTTTCCGATGACAAATAATTTGTTTTTGCAAGTTTTTTATCAATTTTTGTCTGTTCTTCATTATTTAAACCTTTGGCTGAACCTTCGGGATTTTTTATATTTTTACCATCGAAAGAAATTAATCTCGCTGTAAAAATGTTGCTATTTATAGAAAAATTAGCAGTAATATTCCAATATTCAATAGGGACGAAATTTTTAATTAATTTATCTCTTTTGCAAATAATTCTTAAAGCAACGGATTGTACTCTACCGGCTGACAAAGCCTTTGAAGTTTTAAATATCATTGCTCTTGAAAGAAAAGGCGAGACTTGGAAACCTATCAATCTGTCCATAACTCGGCGTGCTTGCTGGGACATAAATAGTTTTTCGTCTATATTACTCGGTTCGTTTAAACCTTTTTTAACACCGGTTTTTGTGATTTCTGTAAAAATTACTCTTTTTACATCATCATTATATTTCTTTACTTCTTCTGCTAAATGCCATGCAATGGCTTCGCCCTCTCTATCGGGATCAGTTGCTATCAATACCGCTTTAGATGTTTTAGATAATTTTCTAATTTCTTTTAATATTTCACCTTTTCCACGTATAGTTACATATTTAGGTTGGAAATTGTTCTCAACATCAACACTTAATTTAAATGTAGCTAAATCCTTTATATGTCCAACAGAGGCTTTGACAATATATTTTCTTCCTAAATATCTATTGATAGTTTTAGCTTTTGCCGGAGATTCTACTATTACTAATGTTTTTTCAGCCATTCAATTACCTAAAATAAAATTGACACTTAATAATTTTATAAATTACAGAACTACAAATATACAAAATTATTTAAAGAAAAAATATTTAACAATATTAAAATTAATATTTCGTTATTACTAAAAATAAGTTTAATATTAGTAAATTTATTATTTAAAAAACAAATTAAAGGAGTATTTTATGAGTTTATTGGTTGGTAAAAAAGCACCAATGTTTAAAGGCAATGCGGTTGTGGGTGGCGATGCATCGAAGTTAAATCCCGATAATGCATTTAAAGAGATTTCATTAGATGATTATAAAGGCAAATGGTTGATATTTTTCTTTTATCCACTTGATTTTACTTTTGTTTGTCCTACGGAAATCGAAGAATTTGGAAAAGATTATCAACAATTCAAGGATTTGAATTGCGATGTTGTTGCTTGTTCAACTGATAGTCATTTTTCACATTTAGCTTGGAGACAAAATCATGCAGGATTGAAAAATCTTCCATATCCTATGTTAGCTGATTTTACAAGATCTACTGCAAAACATTACCAAGTTTTGAAAAAAGAAGAAGGTTATGCATTAAGAGGATTATTTATTATTGATCCCGAGGGCGTTGTGCAATATTCCGTTATTCATCCTGAAGCAGTTGGCAGAAGTGCAAAAGAAGTGTTAAGAGTTCTTCAAGGTTTGCAATCCGGTAAAATGGTTCCTTGCGAATGGCATCCAGGTGAAAAAACATTAAATTAAATTTCAATTCTTATTGAAAAAAGGACTATCTTTTTTAGATAGTCCTTTTTTTTATTTACGGTCAAATTTTGTGTTCAAGTTAAATCTTATAAGATCCCCCATATTTTCCAAGAGGATAAAAGGCAGAGGGTAAAATGATTTGAAAATGAATAACCACGACTTTTAAGTCGTGGAAACAAAAAAACCTCTCCCAAACAAAGGGAGAGGTTTATAGTTAAGTATCAGTGAATTAATCGAACTCACCCTCTGGCAAAGCATT
>CAZVPQ010000110.1:0-7084 GCA_964628675.1 uncultured Hyphomicrobiales bacterium
CCTATATAAGACAAAAAAGTAACCGATTTATACTGTATTGTTCAAATGTCTAATACATAAATATTAGCCATACTAAATTAATTTTTACAATAATTATTGAAGTCTTAATATTATTATTCCAAATGACTAATTAATTTGTTCTAACAGCATTCATTTAATCCGACAAAAAGGCAGCAAGTTCTAATAATTGAGATTCTGATTAGAGCGATTAACCAATACTCAAATTATGAAGTAAGTTGCAACAAGATAAATATATTGAAAATACTATTAAGAATTAATCGTTTTAAATATATTACGTAATTTAATAATATTTTGATAAGATATTTGGTAGTAATGGGAAATATTGAGGATAGCAACTTAATTGGTTATAGAGATAATACTCATTCCGATTTTAAGCAATTGTTAAAAAATTGTAAAAAATATCTTAAAAATTACGACGAAGAATTAATAAAAAAAGCTTTTATTTTTTGTGTAGAATCGCACAAAAACAAAATTCGTAAATCAGGTGAACCTTATTATACTCACCCTTTGGCGGTTGCAATGATTACGATAAAAGAAATGCCGTTAGATCAAACTTCCGTTATAGCCGCATTACTTCATGATGTAGTTGATCAAAGTGATATATACTCATTAAAAGATATTCGGTCTGAATTTGGTGCAACGGTTGAAGAAATTATTTTAGGTATATCCAAGATTCAACATATAGAAAGTCACAATGTTGCTGAAAGCGAAAACTATAGGAAATTACTGCTTTCTTTGTTTAAAGATGTTAGAATTATTCTAATAAAGATTGCCGAAATGCTACACAATATGCGAACTATAAAATATTTAGAACCTGAATTACAAAAGAAAATAGCAAATGAAGTCTTGGAAATATATTCCCCATTTGCCAATCGTTTCGGGTTAAGAAATTTAAAATGGGAATTAGAAGATTTGGCTTTTAAAGTAATTAATCCCAAAGCATATAAAGAGATAAAAAGCAAATTACATCTGACTCGTGAAGAAAGAGAAGAGCATATAAACAGTATAGTTGATTATATCAACAATAGTTTGAAAAACAATGAAATTATTAAAGAAAATAAAATCAAATTCAAAATAAGTGGTCGTGCTAAACATATTTATTCTATTTTTAATAAAATTCATAATCGGGGTCTCCCGATGGAACAGCTCAATGATTTGTTTGCAGTTAGAATTATTTTAGATACTAAAGATAATTCTTATTGCTATTTGACTTTCAAAATCATATCAGATATGTATGGAATTATTAACGGCACTTATAAAGATTACATATCAAATCCTAAGCAAAACGGCTATCAATCCATACATTTTGCTGTCCGAGATGAAAACGGAAATCCCTTTGAAGTGCAAATAAGAACTAAAGAGATGCATGAATTATCTGAAAAAGGAGTTGCTTCGCATTTTAATTATAAACGTGGATTTCTTCCTGCTCAATCTGTACTTGATGATAAAAATCTTGAAGAATGGCTAAATATTGTTCGAACTGTTTTTGAAAAAGTTGATGGTGATGATAACGGCAGACTTTTATTAGATGCCCGAAAAAAAAGTTACGGTGAAGAGATTTATATTTTTACACCTGCAAATGAATTCAAAATATTACCGAAAGATTCAACCCCGCTTGATTTTGCTTATGCTATTCATTCCGATATTGGAAAACATTGTATTGGCGCCAAGGTTAATAGCAGAATAGAACCTTTGGACTATGTTATGCAAAGTGGAGATATGATTGAGATATTAACTTCACAAAAACAAAAACCGAGTAAAGATTGGTTAAATATTGTAGTTACCCAAAGAGCTAAATCTCAAATTCAAAAGTATTTTAAGCACAAGAAGATGAAAAAAGAGACTAAGGGCAAGTTGATTTGGGAAGAAATGGTCAAGAAATTTGATTTGAAAAATCCTGATAAGATTCTGGGTAAAATGCAAAAAAAATTGAATTTTAAATCAAAAGATGAGTTTTATTTGGCTATTGCAACTTCTGGTATTGATAAAACTACTATGTTTAATTACTTCGAAGATGTAATTAATGAAATTAACATGCCGAATTCAACTAATGGTGTTAACAGTAATGCCAAAACAAATGGTAAAAAGAAGAATAAAAAGATAAACATAGGAAATAAAACAAAATTTTTATATGCAAGTTGTTGCAATCCTATTCCGGGAGATAAAATACTTGGAATTATTAGTGGGGACAGCAAAGAAATAACAATACACCGTTATGATTGTCCGAATGCCAAGGAACTTCTCAATGTATATTCATCTTCGATTTTTGAGATGGACTGGAAAAGCATAACAGAAACTGAATTTAAATCGAAATTCTTAATCATTGGAGAAGAAAAAGATAACTTGCTCAATGAAATTACGGCGAAGTTATCGGATATGGAAGATATTAGTATTCAATCATTTAATTTTGATTATACAGAAGAAGGATTTAGAGCTTATATAATTGTATTAGTCAATTCACTTGATAATTTGAAAAAATTATTTGTATCATTAAGAACAATTGAGGGAATAAAATCGGTTAATCGTGTTTTTAATTGATATAATAATTAACTTTTTAATTCTTGCATTAACTATTTAATTCTTGCAATTCTATTTTCAATTAAATCTATATATTTTTTTTGTAATTTCTTAGGTAAAAAACTTTTTCCAATTAAATTTTTTGCACTATTTGCTTTTTCTAAGAAATTCGATATACTATTTTGAACTACTTTTTCCAGAATACCAATACTCCGCGAAAGTTTCAGGAAATCATTTTTATTAAAATTTCTTTTTTTTCCATTCATTGTTAGAGCAAATTCTTCACTGTCCTCATTTTCAGGAATCAAAAGTCTTGTCGGCAATAAATCATAAGCAGGAGTAAGACTATACATTCCGTTTTGATAAATTAAGGAGAAATTTTTTAAGTGCATATCAGCATTTCCGGTAATAAAAGAAAACAGATTAATTTCAAAAAAATTCAATAAATCAAATCCAATATTGTCGGAATATTTTTTTATTGTTTTGGCAATAAGTTCTAAAGAACCTTGATATTTTTGCTCTGTCAACTTATTCGTTAATTGAGCCATATCTTCCATCTGGTATTTTTGATTTTTAAATCTATCTATTCTCTTTGTGATATAAGCAAGCTCTTGCGACTTCATGCGAATTAAACTGTTTGGAACAGTTGTTATTCCAAAATATTCAGCTAATTTCATTGTGAGAGATTCCAATTCCGGCATAAACGGGTATTGCTTAACAGGTGGTTTTAATATGTATTCGCCCCAAAGTCCTACAATAGTCAATTTGTTGTTTTTTTTCTTATTATTCTTTAAAATGCCCATAGATATTTTGGATTGAACACCGGGAAGCGATATACTTCTTTGTATAACTTTTGAAGCTAATTCAGTCATATCTTCTGATGAATATGGAAGCTCGGGAGGATTTATTGAACCAAAAAACTTTTTTGCACATTTGCTATGAAAATATTGTCCTTCCTCAAGTTTTTCATAGCAATATAAACATTTGTTCTTAATCATATTTCCTCCATCGGAATAATACTAACAGCACCAATACAATCCTTGCAACATACCATTAAAAGTCCCATTCTGTCTTTAGGATTTATTTTCCAATTTTTTTCAGCAATTTCGAGTAACCAACCTTCGGGAATAAGACCGTCAAAAAAAGGAAACATATATCGACTTTTAAATACTTTTTTTTCAATAGGCAAAGTCAAACTTATCGGTAAATTATTTTCCCCCTTTATATAATTTTCATCATATTCAAAAGCAAATCCATAATCGGTTTCCGACAGAATACCTGCTAATAATTCATTCATATATACTTTGGCTTTTCTACTCATCGTTTTCTCCTTTGATAGGAACCTGTGCCATTATATGACCAAAAAAATATAGTAATTGATTCACTTTGTCTAAACGCAAAGTTTTTTTACCTTGTTCTAAATCCCTGATAAATCTTAACCCGACACCTGCTTTTTGGGAAAGGTCTAATTGAGTTAATCCTAAGATTTTTCTTCTTTTTTTTACAAAAGAACTTAATCCATTTTTTTTCATAAATATACCTTTAAGGGTATAATAAATATTGTTATTACAAATATATACCTTTAAGGGTATAATAACAAATATATTTCAATTATTATATCAAAACGGGTATAATATTTAATTATAATCCTTTTTCCATTGTTTTATTGTTTTTGTTTTATTCCTTTTGCTTCTAAACATAATTTTCTTTATTTTTGAATTGCTAAGTCGTTTAGTGATAGTTTTAATTAAATATTGTTGCAATAAGATTAAAAAAAGTTGTGAGCTTAACATTTATATTCTTTTCAATATTAGCTATTTTAGCAATAGCAAGTGCAATAACTACAGTATCTGCTAAAAATCCTGTTGTTTCAGCCTTGTCTTTAATCTTTCATTTCTTTATGCTGACGGGATTATATTTAACTTTGCAAGCTCAGTTTATTGCAGTAATTCAAATATTGGTTTATGCCGGGGCAATAATGGTTTTAGTTATATTCGTCATAATGTTGTTAAACTTAGGTGATGAAGAAAAGCTAAAAGAAAAATTCAATGTCAGAAAAGTTTTTGCAATATTATTTGCAGTAGTTATGGCTTTGCAGTTTTTAACTATTTATATTATGAGTAGCAATGGGGAAACGCATCTTGCGGTAAATTCTGCAGGGCAATCAACAGTTCAATCAATCGGTAGTCAATTTTTTGCAAGTTATTTAGTGCCGTTTGAAGCTGTTGGAATTTTATTATTAGCCGCAATCGTCGGTGCTGTTGTACTTGCAAAAAAGAAATTAGTTTAGTTATTATAAATTATTTATTGAACGAAAATGTTTGAAAATATACCATTAGAATATTATTTGATTTTAGCAGGAATTTTATTTACGATTGGCACCGTTGGAGTTTTGACAAGAAGAAATGCAATTATCATTTTTATGTCGATAGAACTAATGTTGAATTCGGTTAATTTAACATTAGTTTCTTTTTCATCATTCTTAGGGAATTCTGCAGGTTTGATTTTTGTTTTCTTTGTTATGGCTGTTGCCGCTGCCGAAGCGGCAGTTGGTTTGGCAATCGTTATTGCTCTATTCAGGAAAAAGCAAACTATTTATGTTGACGAAGTCAATGTTTTGAAATGGTAGTAATTATATAGTTATTTTGACACGGGCATTTATAATAATATCTGCCCGTTTTTTTATTAATATTTTGGATAAAAAATGGCATTAATCGAAGAGTTTGAAACTGTTGGGAATTGGCTTTTCAGAAAGAGGAGTTATCTACCCTTGATTTTATTTGTTTTTGGAACAATCGTAATTTATTTTGACAGAAGCGAGTTTGCAGACCATTCGTCTTTATCTTTTTCTTTGATTTGTCTTGCTGTTTCTTTTTTAGGATTATTCATTAGAAGTTTTACAATTGCTTTTGTTCAGAAAGGTACATTTGGAAGAAATGTATCGGGACAAGTTGCAGATGCTTTAAATACTAAAGATATTTATTCCATAGTTCGCCACCCCTTGTATCTCGGCAATTATTTAATATGGCTCGGTGTTATTGTTTATATTGGTTCTTTTTGGTTTGTAATTGTTATCAGTTTGATTTTCTGGCTATATTACGAAAGAATAATGTTCGCCGAAGAATCTTTTCTTAGAAATAAGTTTAAAGATGATTATGTTAATTGGTCGGCTAAAACACCTGCTTTTATTCCTAATTTTAAATTGTGGAAGAAATCCGAATTAACTTTCTCAATTAAAGATGTTATTAAAAGAGAATTTAACGGATTGACAGCAATGTCCGTAACTTTTGCCTATTTGAATTTTATTAAAAATTATTTTTATTATGGCAAATACGAACTTGATACTTTCTGGCTATATTTTTTAATTATTTGTATCGTTTTGTTCGTTATCGTTAGATTTTTAAAGAAAAAGACGAGAGTTTTCGAAGTAAAAAGATAATATTATATTATATGAAATAATGATTAAAAATAAAGAGAATAATGAAATAGAAAAAAAACTTTTAAGAGATTTGAAGCAGTTTATTCATTATATCACTTTGGAAAAGGGTTTATCTAAAAATACAAAAGATTCTTATCAGCACGATTTAATGCGTTTTTCGGAATTTTTAAGTTCAAGAAATATTCAAAATTTTACTACAACCAAAGCACAAGATATAAGTGATTTCCTATATGTTTTAGATGAATACGGATTAGGTGTTGCTACCCGTTCAAGGTATTTATCGGCAATAAGAGGCTTGTTTAAATTTTTATTCGCGAATGGAATTATCGAGAAAAATATTTCCGATATGATAGATTTACCAAAATCAAGACGAAATCTACCCGATACTTTATCAATTGAAGATGTTAATTTAATTCTTGAACAACCTGATACTCAAAAACCAGCAGGTATTAGGGACAGGGCTATTCTGGAAACTTTGTATGCTTGCGGTTTAAGAGTTTCGGAATTAATTAATTTGAAGCAAAGGAATATACTATTTGATGCTGAAGTTATCAGAGTTTTTGGCAAAGGTTCAAAGGAAAGGATAGTGCCTATTGGACATTCAGCTCTGAATTGGATTGGAAAATATCAAAAAAAAGTCAGACATTTATTTAATAAAAAGGGAGATGCTCAAGACATATTATTCTTAAATCAAAGAGGTTCTGCATTGTCAAGAATGGGTATCTGGAAAATAGTTGATAAATATGCCGTTAAAGCCGATATTTCAATTCACGTCCATCCTCATATTTTCAGACATTCATTCGCTACTCATCTTCTTGAAGGAGGAGCTGATTTAAGAGCTGTGCAGGAAATGTTGGGGCATTCTGATATTTCTACAACGCAGATTTACACACATTTAGACAGGGATTACATTAAAGAAGTTCATAAATCATTTCACCCGAGGGGATAAGTTTATTTTTCATGTATTTGAAAAAGAATATTAAAATAATATGGTTCTATATTGTATTTAGTGGGTAATTTTCAATTTCCAATTTTCAATGAATTTTCAATGATTCAATTTCCAATGAATTGCGTAGCAATGGCATATTTTCAGGAATAGAAAAATTC
>CAZVPQ010000111.1:0-7057 GCA_964628675.1 uncultured Hyphomicrobiales bacterium
TATCATTCGGGTAATATATTATGGAACAAAATTGATTTTGAAAATCCGGGTGAAACAAGTCAAGAACAAAAAAGGTTTGATTATTTAGATGAAGAATATAAGTTCGGTTCGTCTTTTGGTACAGGGATAAGTTATTTACCTAACAAGTTTTTGTCCTTGAATATCGGATACGAGCATACATTGGTTTTCCCTCAACATTTAGTTTTCAAATGGATGACAAGTTCATTTACAGAACTTTTATTACAAAGAATAATAGATTATTTCGGCATAGATTATATTAAGCAATTCCCTAAATGTTTTCCTTTAATTAATTTCTTTGCTAAAAATACAGTATCTGTATTATTCTATGAATTAAGAAGAAAACAAATGAATTGGTTTTTCTCAACACGGGAACCCGTTAATTATGATAATTTTAAGATAGGTTTATCCTATATATTTTGATTTATTTGGTATCTTTCCAAAAATTCTTTTACTTTATTATCTTCTGACTTTATTAATTTGTCGGGTGTTCCATAAAATCTTACAGCGCCATCATCTAAAAGTGCAACCGTATCAGCTGTATGAAATACAGAAAATAAATCATGAGTTATAATAACGGAAGTAGCATTAATATTTTCAGATAAATCAGCGATTAATTTGTCAATTTGCTCTGACGTTACCGGGTCCAAACCTGTTGTTGGCTCGTCATAAAAAATGTATTCCGGATTTCCGACCAAAGCTCTCGCTACACCAACCCTTTTTTTCATTCCCCCCGATAGGTCTGATGGTTTCTTGTTTTTTAAGTTACTCCACTCTTTTTGAAAAGAATCTGCTGAAACATCATTTTTATCAGGCAAGAGTTTTACACCACTCAACACACGAATAGTCTCTGCTTCTAAAAAATTCATATCACGCAAACCGTGCTCATACATACCTAAAATCACATTTTCAAATACATTATATGAATCAAACAAAGCTGAGCTTTGAAACACAAATCCTATCTTTTTTCTCAAATCAAAAATCTCTTTGCTGTTCATTTCAGTAACATTTTTTCCATCAAAAACAACTCTTCCTTTATCAGGATATAATAAACCGACAATATGTTTTAGCAATACACTTTTACCACAACCTGATTTACCAATAATACAAAGAGTACTACCAATTTCAATATTCAAATTGACACCGTTAAGTATTTTTTTATTCCCGAAGGATTTATGTAAATCAATGATTTCTATCATTTTAATCAAAGGATTATTTCAAATACTTCTTTAAAGTTATTGCCAAATTCTCACCTCGTAAACTATCACCAATAACTAAGATTTTTCCATCGGGATTTATTAATATACCCTTCGGGATACCTGTTACTTCAAAAAAATCTACCATATCGCTTTTCCAAACACCCTTACTGAAAGAATGTAACCAAGGCATTTTCCATTTGCCTTTTCTAAATGATTTTACGTCATTTTTACTTCTATCCAATGATATACTTAATATTTGGAACTTCTTTCTGCGAAATTTCTTAAATATCTTATGAAGATTAGGCATTTCAGAAACACAGGGATTGCACCAAGTAGCCCATAAATCAATAAGAGTGTATTTTCCTTTTAATGTTTCCGGTGTGATATAGGAATTAGGTCTATCATAATTTATTATACGAAAATACGGCAAATATTTACCAACAACAACTTTTCTATCGGGTGAATATTCTTTTTTAATAATTTTTGTATAATTTGAATTGGGATATTTATTAACTAATTCGTGATAATATTTCAAACCATTTAAAGTGTCCTTTTTAGAAAAGGCATATTCAATAATTTCATATAAAGCCTTTTGTCTGACAACAGTAGAGTTGTGTTTATATATTAAAAAATTGAAGAAATCCGATTTAAAAACATTATCTCCAATAAAATTCAGGGCAGGAATAACAAAAGAAATATCCTTTTCCCAATAAGAAGATTTTTTGCCGATTTTATAAAGGAAATTCCTTATAATATCTTTATTGATTTTAGCTTTTGCATAGTACGCGTATTCAAGATAATATTTAGACAGCATCAATTTTGTTCTTTCGTCTTTTTCTGTTTCCGTAAGATTTTTGATATTGTCAAATAGGAATTGATAATACTTTTTGACATTTAATGTTTTCTGATAAATATCCATTGCAAGATTGTTTATACTATCTAACTTGGAAATCACATTGATATAATGTTCTATCTTAGGATTGGGTGAACTAATCATAGGTTTGCGATAAGGCATATCTATTTTTTCAGGGTCAAATACAATATTGATAATACTATCTTTTGAAATCAAATACGACCTGTAATCGCCGGCACCATCATAAACATAACCCATTGACATAGTACCGTTAATGCTACGCGGTCCCGGAGCCGCCCCCAAAATTTGATAAAACAAAGTATCGTGTTTGTTAGGAACATTTGCTACAAATTTACCATCGGGCATTTCCTTCATTTTTACATAGCCGGTATCGAAAGAAAAACTATTGAAATTTCCAATAACTTTTAATTCCTCAAATTGTTCAAATAGCATATTGGGTTCAAGTCTAATTTTAAGTTCAATATCCTTGTTCCCACCAAAATTAAACATTTCGAAATAGAAAACTTTGTGGTTAACTCCCGAAAATTCAAGTTCGAAATATTCTACATCTTTGAATGGCAAACTGAATCTGCCATCAGATTCAACTGCCTTAAGTGTTTCGTCTTTTTTAATTCCATACATATATGCATGGATAGAAGATTTAATTAAGGGTTTGTTATTTGAACCCAATAAAGTGCCTTTAATATATACCGGAGCTTCTCTTATTGGGGCAAGTTCTTCCTTCTCGCAACTATAAATCGTGAAAACTATTAGAACAAATATCAAAATTTTCTTTATCATATTCATTATTATATTTTATTATTAATCTACTGTATAAGTTTTATATGGGTTAATAACATCTTCGATTTTCTCTTTCAAAACCTCAGGAGCAAAAGGTTTTACAATGTAACCGTTAACTGAAACTTTATAAGCTGTTAAAACATCTTCTTTACTTCCTCTTGTTGTTAACATAATTACAGGAATATCCTTAAGTTTATCATCAGTTCTAATCTGTTTTATTAACCCTAATCCATCTAAATTGGGCATATACCAGTCTGTTATTACCAAATCTATATCTTCTTTTTCCAATTTTTCAAGAGCTTCCAAACCGTCATTAGCTTCGAATATTTGCAAATCATAATCAAAAGATTTAAGAGCATTTACAATAACTCTTCTCATAATATTCAGATCTTCTACAATTAGGAAATTCATTTATCTTACTGTTACTAAATAAATAAAGCCTTATTAATAATATTAGTTCATATCACAAATAATATGCCTAACTAAGAAGGAATTACATTTATTATAGCTAAATAAAAATATGCAGCAATTTATTATTTCCCTTTTAACATATTACTTATTTTAGCTTGCAATAAATCGGGTTTAAAAGGTTTTGCTATATAATCCTTAATTCCTGCTCTCAAAGCTTTTACAACATTAATCTTGTCGTCAACCGAAGTAATCATTAGTATAGGTATATTTTTCAATCGATCATCATTTTTGATGTCCTCTACCAATTCCAAACCATCCATATTCGGCATAAGCCAATCTGTTATAATAAGATCAAAATCATTATTGTCTTGAAGCAAAGATAAAGCGTCTATTCCATCTTCAGCTTCGGAAATATCGTTAATACCAAGATCTTTTAAAATATTGGCTATTACACGTCTCATTACTTTCAAATCTTCAACAATCAATACCGCCATAAAACTTTTATTTGTTTAATAAATAATCATTTGATTTGTCTAATAAATCATCAACTTTTTTCTGAAATACATCCTGTTCAATAGGCTTAGACATATAACCATTAACACCTAACCGCAATGCTTTGATCACATCATCTTTTTCATCTAATGCCGTTACCATCAAAATAGGAATATTTTTATATTTCTCTTCCTTTTTTAATTCGGTTACAAATCCCAATCCGTCCATATTAGGCATAAGCCAATCGGTAATAATTATATCGACATTTTCTTCTTGTTCTTTAAGTTTTTCTAATGCATCTAATCCGTCAATAGCTTCAACAATATCTTCTATTCCAAAAGACTTCAGATGGTTAGAAATCAATCTTCTTGCTAATAGTAAATCGTCAACAACTAAAGCCCGCATTATTTTCCTTTTTTAAAATTAGTTTAATACAACATTAATTATTATTCTAAATTTCAAAAAGACAATTTAAAAATAAAATTATAATTTTGAAATAATATCATTCAACTTGCTTGTAAAATATTCTTTTTTTTCCGGATTTTGTTTAATCAACTTCTGATATGCTTGAGCTGCTTGTTCATAAGCTCCTTGTTGAGTATATATTTTTGCCATTGTTTCGGAAACAATAAGTGATGCATCATCACTCTTCTCTTCTTTATTTGATTTCTCAGTAATTTTTGGTAATGTAGCAGTCTCTAACTGCGCAGCAAGCGACGTTAAATCGTCATTTATCACATTTATTAAATCATCTGTGTTTTCTAATTGTTCATGGATATTGAAATTGATATTTGGGAAATATGGTATATCAGTAAATAATTTAAAAGAATTTCTTTCAATTGATAAAATATTTTCATTAATGAAATCTATTTCATCTAATCCAGGAATAATATCAAATTTATTTGAAAGTTTATTTAATGAAACATCTTTATTCTCAATTAATAAAGCATTAGTAAAATTTCTTAGTGATTTTTCAATTATTCCACTTTCATCAATTTGATTTTGATTATTTTCAGTTGTTTGCAAATCCTCATCAATTTCATCAGCTTTTGATTCATTTTCTTTAGCTATGTCAACTTCAATTTCTTTTATATCATCTTTTCCAAAATTATCTTCTCCGATATCATCTTCGGATTCTACTTTCTCATCAATTTGAATATCAGAACTAACTGTATTTATTGTTTCATTTTGTTCAATTATTAAACTTGTCTCATTAGTTGCTTCATCTTTTTTTTGAATATTATTACTTTCTTGTTCTATATCAATTAAATCAGTTTGAATATTATCAGATGGTTTTTGTTTGTTTTCATTATCAATTTCATTTGGAGTTAAATTCTTCTCAGCATTTTCAGAATTTGATTCGGCCAAAATTTGATTTTTCAATGAAATTAAAAATATATTTTCAGGAAAATCATTTAATGTTTTGTCCAAAGTAATTTGTGCATTTTTCCAATCCCCTTTTTTAATAAATGCTTTAACTAAAATGCCCCAAGCAGTTATATAATCAGGGTATTCAACTAAACCTTGATTGCATAGATTAATTGACTCCTCAATTTTATTATCAAGTAATAATTGCTCGGCTTCAATTGCGAATAATGGATTTATCTCAGTCATTTAACAACCATAATTTAGTCTCTATTACCGAAAATTCTTAATAAAAATAAAAACAAATTAATAAAATCAAGATATAGTTGCAAAGCTCCTATAATTGCACCTTTTGCAGCCATTTCGCTTCCTTCGAATTGAATCATATACATATCCTTCAATTTTTGAGTATCATAAGCTGTTAAACCTGCAAAAATCAAAACACCTATCACAGAGATAGCAAAATCAAGAGCCGAACTTCCAAAAAATATATTAACAATACTTGCAATGATAATACCTATCAAACCCATAAATAAAAAGCTACCCATTCCTGATAAACTCTTCTTGGTAAAATAACCATAAGCACTTAAAACGGCAAACATTGATGCTGTAATAAAGAAAACTTGTTGTATTGATTCCAAAGTATAAGCCGCTAATATAATAGACATTGTTATACCGTTCAGAGCCGAATAAGCAATAAACATTATTGCCGCAGTATTCTTGGACATTTTATTAATACGTGCTGACAAAATAAAAACCAAAGCCAGCTCCCCTAATAATAATGGGAACATCATTCCGGAACTTACAATACTTACATATAACTGACTGTCAAAAATATACCAAGCAAGTAATGCGGTTATCAATAATCCACCGAACATCCAAGCATAAACCTTCGATAAAAAGTCAGCCTGTGCTTTAGCAATAGCTTCTGGAGTCATCATTGTCGAGACCTGTGTATTCATATATCAATTCTCCGTTTATTTTCTACAAATTATTTTAATAAATAAATCGAATTACAAATTGTTATATTTTAAAAATATGAATATTTATTTCTATCAATCACAAAATCACAAAAATTCAACAATGATTGTTTTGCGGGGTTATCAGGAAAAGACTCCAAATATTTCGAAGCCTTCAGACTATATTCTTTAGAAATCTTTTCAGCGTAATTTATCCCGCCATTTTCATTAACAAAACCAATAATTTTTTTAATTTCAGATTTTTTCAATTTTTCTTTTTTTATTAAATCTAATATCTCTTTTGCTGATTTTTTAGAGACTTGCTTGATTGAATATATAAGTGGTAAAGTAAGTTTTTTTTCTTTCAAATCATTACCAACCGGTTTTCCAATTATATTTTTTTTAGATTGATAATCAAATATGTCATCTCTGATTTGAAACGCAATTCCAATATTTTCCCCATAGTTGCGTAATTTCTCTTGTGAATCTTTATCATTCGAAGTGCTGATTGCACCAATTTCACAACAAGATGCAATCAAAGAAGCAGTTTTATTTGATATTATTTTAAAATAAGCGTCATAATCAATATCAAATTCCCGACTTTTTTGAATCTGAAGTAATTCCCCTTCACTCATACGTTTAACAGCATTTGAAGTAGCTTTTAAAAACTCAAATTCATCGTTGTCTATTGCAGATAATAAACCTTTTGCTAATAAATAATCCCCTATTAACACTGCTATTTTGTTGCTCCAACTTGCATTTATTGATGCTATACCACGGCGTATTGATGATTCATCAACAACATCGTCGTGAACCAATGTTGCCGTATGAAGCAACTCGGACATTGCGGCACCAATATAAGTCCTTTGGGTAACTCCCCCACACAATTCTGCAGAAAGCAAAACTAAGACAGGCCTGACTTGCTTACCCTTTTTTCTTGATAAATATTGTACCCCCAG
>CAZVPQ010000112.1:0-7053 GCA_964628675.1 uncultured Hyphomicrobiales bacterium
TGACTATCAATAATCTTGATTGAGCTTACATTCCATATTTTTAATAATTGTAAATGTGATAGTTTTAATGATGCAGCAGCAGGAATAAGCACATTCCCAAATTTATTTACAATCGGCTCAGCTAAAACCATACCTTCTTTTATTTCAATTAAAGCTATTTCTTTTGCCATTTTGTTTTTCTAAATATTTTCAATAGTAATATTTTGATTTTTTAATATATCAATAAATTTTGAATTCGTAAAATTAAAATGAATTGGTGTAATAGATATATAACCATTGTCTAATGCCGAATCATCAGTTTCAAGTCCGTCTTTTTTTGAATTAAACTCTCCGGCAAACCAGAAATATGAGCGACCGAAAGGGTCTTTTCTCTTTTCATATTTATCTGTCCAATAAGAATCACTCATCTTTGTGATTCTTATACCTTTAATTTTTCCAATAGGTAAGTTAGGTATATTGATATTTAAAAAAGTATTATTATCAAAATCAAGCTCTTGTATTTGAGAAATTATTTTTGTTGTATGCACCGAAGCTATTTGCATATCAGAATCAAGTGAAAACGAATCCAATGAAACCGCAATCGAACGCACTCCTGCTAACATTCCTTCTGCTGCTGCTGCAACAGTTCCTGAATAAAGTATATTTACAGAAGTATTGCGACCGTAATTAATTCCCGATATTAATAAATCAGGTTTTTCATTCAATAATGACGACAAAGCTAATTTAGCACAATCGCTTGGTGTCCCGTTTACGGAATACGCAATTATATCATCGTCTATATTTTCCCGTTTAGCTCTCAAAGGATTATCAATTGTTAATGCATGACCGACAGCACTTTGTTGCTTAGCAGGGGCTACAATTGTAACCTTAGCTAATGCTTTTAATGATTTTGCCAGAGAAATCAATCCTTGCGAATTAATTCCATCATCATTTACAACTAAAATGTTCATCTTGTTTCTATCGTGTCAAATCTAAATATATAACAAAAATCATAAATAAAATTAATACGGTCATACCCACTTGTTGTATAACTACTTTTGCTTTTACCGGCAATTCACGTCTGATAATCGTTTCAATCAATATCACAAAAATATGCCCGCCGTCAAGCCCGGGGAATGGGAATATATTAATTATTGCTAACATAATTGATAATAAAGCTAAGAAATTAATAAAGCTGATAAACCCTCTGTCAGCCGCTTCAGTTGTCATTTTTGCTATTGCAATAGGACCACCTAATGACTGTTTTACCGACACCGTTCCATTTATCATTTGTCCGAAAGAGCCTATAATTAAATTCAATGTATTTATTGTTTCCGACCATCCCATAGCAATAGATTCAAATACCGAGTAATTTTTATGTATAACAGGTCCGTTATAAACTTGCGCTATGCCAACACCTATAATGCCTTCACTTGTCGGAGTAATTGAATCCGACATTACTTTTTCGGCATGTTTCCATTTTAGAAATATAGGAATAGAGCTATGTTCTTTAATTACTTTTTGGAATTGTGATGTAGTATTAATTAACTGATTATTGACGGATAAAATTGTATCATACTTTACTAAGCCAACTTTACCGGCTGGTTTTAAAGTTTGAACAGCTGTTAAAAGAACTCGAACTTGCTTAGGAAATATACCGAGTATTTTTTTTGCCGCCATATTTTGTACAATTTTTTTACCGTCGGCAGTTAGAGTTATGTTTTTGTTGTCACGTAATAATTCGACTTGCTTTCGACCTCCGAGATTATCCAAAGATAAAGTAACTAATAAATCGTCCCAAGATTTTATCTTTTTGCCGTCTATCGAAAGTATTTTGTCATTTGGTTTGAAGCCGATTTTTTCCGCTAAAGATGATTTTTCGACCGTCCCGATTGTTGAAGTTGCCCAGAAATCTTTGCCTTGTACTCCGATAATAAATGCAAAGGCAAAAAAGGCAAAAACCACATTCATAAGAACTCCGCCCATTAAAGTCATAATCTTTGCAAAAGCATTTTTCGACCTGAACTCCCAAGGTTGTGGTTCCGATTCAATGTAATCAGTATCCATTGATTCGTCAATCATTCCGATTATTTTTACATATCCTCCAACAGGCAAAGCGGCTATTCTATAATCTGTATGACCTTGTGCATCAAAATCTTTGGGTAATTTTCCAAAACTAAAACCATTTGTTTTATTCCATCCTAATACTCTTGGTCCCATACCAATTGCGAATACTTCAGTTCTCATTCCTGATATTCTAGCAATAAAAAAATGTCCGAATTCATGAACAAACACAAGGATGCCTATTGCTATCAAAAAATATAATAATGCTGTTAAAAATTCCATATTCCTCTACTCTTTAAATAAACTAATAATTTACAATATTTTAATAATGTTTTCTATATACTTACGAGTTTCCATATCAGTATCAATTATTTCTTGAAAACTCGGTTTTTCCGTGTAATCAATTTTTTCCAAAGCCTTTTCAATTAATTTTGAAATATCTGTAAACCGAATTTCTTCTTTCAAAAACGAATATACAGCAATTTCATTTGCGGCATTAATTATTGTTGCCGATGTTCCACCTAATTTCAAAGCCTCAAAAGCTAATTGCAAACATCTGAATTTCTCCAAATCAGGTTTATGAAATGTTAGTTGGTTCAATTTGTGCAATTCCAATCTTGGAAAATCGAATTTTAATCTTCTCGGATAGGACAAAGCAAAAGAAATTGGTATTCTCATATCGGGGAGTCCCAATTGCGCTTTCATAGAACCATCAACAAATTGTACCAAAGAATGAACAATACTTTGTGGATGAATTACCACGTCAATTTGTTCCTTTTTTAAATTGAAAAGCCAAAATGCTTCTATCACTTCAAAACCTTTGTTCATCATTGTAGCTGAATCAATTGTGATTTTGTTACCCATATTCCAATTCGGGTGATTAAGTGCTTGCTTCAAAGTTATTTCATTAAATTGCTCTTTCGGAAGATTAAAGAAAGGACCACCGGAAGCAGTCAAAATAATTTTCTCGACTTCAGTAATGGATTCACCGATTAAGCATTGCAAAATGGCACTGTGTTCACTATCAATTGCAATTATATCCACATTGTTTTTTTTGGCAGTTGAAATTATGACGGATCCTGCGGAAACAAGAGTTTCTTTATTCGCCAAAGCAATTGTTGTTCCTGTATTTATTGCCGCCATTGTTGGTTCTACTCCGCTAAAACCAACTAAAGCTGATAAGACTAAATCATTAATATTGTCCGAAGCCGCTTCAATAAGACCTTCTTTTCCATATAAAACAATTCCGTTAAAATCAATTAATCTCTTTAATCGTAAACTTAATTCTTTATTCCCAACAACAACGCCAATCGGATTAAATTTCTTGATTTGTTCAGATAGTAAGTCTATATTTGTGTTCGCAGTTAAATATGCAATTCTAAAGTTATCAGATATTGAATCTAATACATCAAGAGCTTGAACTCCGATCGACCCCGTAGAACCTAATATAGATATTGTTCTTTTCTTTTTTGTCATAATATTATCGTTTGAGATATTCTTGAGTTATATCCTTTTGATTTCTAACAGAGAAAAATCTAAAATCATCAATTTTGAAAAGGTCGTTTTGTTGCAATTTTATTTTAACAAAATATTTAATCATTATTCTAGATAATCTTGAAATTTTTCCTTCAGACAAAAAAGCCGCAATATGTGGATGAACGTATAATACTAATCGAAATTCTCTCGAATGTGTTCTGAAATTTTTGAGCCATCTTTCGATTGCATTAGTAACGACGCCTTTCGAGGTAATTCTTCCGGTACCTTGGCACATTGGGCAGACTTCAGATATTTTTTCGGAAATATTTTGGTTGATTCTCTGACGAGTTATTTGCAAAATACTTAATTTTGTCAAAGGATAAACCATCGTTTTGGCTCTATCTTTCGCTAACTCTTTCCGCATTTCATTAAATAATTTCTTACGATTGTTCTTATTCTGCATATCTATTGTATCAACAAGAATCATTCCTCCAATGTCTCGAAGTCTAATTTGTCTTGCAATTTCTCTTATTGATTCAAGATTAGTAGAGTAAGCAATTTGTTCGTGTTTGTCATCGGAAGTAGAACGACCTGAGTTAACATCAACAACCACCATAGCCTCTGTATGGTCTATTACGATAGTGCCACCCGAATGCAGACGTACAATCCTTTTGTAAGTTTTAGCTAATTCTTGCTCAATGCCGAATGTCTCAAATATATGTAGTTTACCGGAATATAATTCTACTTTATTTACTAAATATGGAGAGTTCGTTTTTAAATAATTAACTATCTCTTTATATAATTTTTTTGTATCAACAATAACGTGTTTTACATCAGGAGTAAATAAATCTCGAATAACGGAAGTTGCAATTTGTAAATCCTGATATAATAAACCGGGTTTATCCATCTTGTTTAATTTATCTTCTATACCCTGCCAAATATGTATAAGACTTTGGAAATCATTTAATAATTCTTTGTCATTTTTAGCCATTGCCGCTGTTCTAATTATACATCCGTTCCCTTTTGGCAAGACATTACGTGCTAAAGTTCTGAGTCTTCTTCTTTCTTGATATGAAACGATTTTTTTTGATATTCCAATTGCATTTTCAAAAGGTAATAAAACTGTATATCTTCCGGGGATACCAATTTTTGTGGTAACCTTTACACCCTTTGAACTATAAGCTTCTCTAACAATTTGGACAATAACTCTTTGTTTGGGCTCCAAGTTTATTTTAAAATTACCATGCTTTTTAGTAGAAAAAGTTGCTTTACCGGAAATGTTTTTAACAGTATCGCCTTTTCTTAATGCTAAATCAATATTGTCTTGTTTTTCATTCTTCTTAGGATTAGATAAATTCTTTGTGTTTTTTTTAGATTTTGGTTTGATAATTTCATTTTCATCATCTTCGTCAGTAAAAACATTTTCCATAGACTCATCAATATCTGAAAAGTGCAGAAAAGCATCTTGTTTTAATCCAATGTCGATAAATGCGGCATTGATTCCTTGAACAATTCGATTGACTTTGCCTAAATATATGTTTCCAATAGAGCGTTCTTTGTCTGGCATTTCGATAAAAAGCTCGGCGAGTTTACCATCTTCCGTAATAGCAATTTTTTCCTCATTCATCGTCGAGTTTATTATTATTTCTTTCTTCATTATACTTGTTTATTGTTCATCAAATGTTATTTTAAATTATCAATACTAAAACTTACTAATATAGTAATAAATATTAATATATTATAATAGATATGTGATAGTGAGATTTTGAAACGTTTATTCTTAATATCGTGTTAAAAAGCTACGTTTAATAAAACTAAAAAAATAGATAGATAATCCCAAATGCCAAAATTTATAAAAGATTTCTTAGTTATGCAATAATTGGTAATATCAAACTAATTCTTTTTCCTCTATTAGTTTTAACCACTTCTTTTTGTTTTTTTGAAGATATTTTTTAGCGGCATCATATTCATTAGGAATAATGCCATCAAGAATAGCTTCTTCAATTAATGTTTTAATTATACCAACAGAACGAGAAGGCTTAATTTTACAAAGTTCCATAATTTCTTCACCTCTAACCGGAGATTGGAATTCTCGTAATTTATCCTTTTCCTGTACATCAATTACTTTTTGAGCAACTCTATCATAATTCTCTAAATATTGTTTTGATTTAATTTCATCTTTTGTAGTAATATCAGCCCTACAAAGTAAAAATAAATCTTCAAGAGCATCACCGGCATTAAAAGCAAGACGCCTAACAGCCGACTCTGTAACGCCATCATTTACAAGTGTCATAGGTCTTTGATGCAATCGAACAAGTTTTTCAACATATTCCATATTTTCCAAAGGTAATTTCAAATCTCTAAATATTTTCTCTACGCGTCTAGCTCCTAATTCTTCATGCCCGTGGAATGACCAACCCACACCAGGAATAAATTTCTTTGTAATTGGTTTGGCTATATCGTGAATTAAGGCAGCAAAACGGAGCCAAATATTATCTGACCGTTTAGCAACTTTGTCAACAACTTTTAATGAATGCAAATATATATTTTTATGCCTATAGATTTTAAAATCTTCTCTGACTACATCGACTCCGGACAATTTAGATAAATCAGGAAAAATAAAATCAATTAATCTTGTATCTTTTAATAATTTTAATCCTACACTTGGTTTGTTAGATGCTAATATTTTAAGGAATTCATCTCGAATTCTTTCAATAGAGATAATATTAATCCTCTCGGCTATATGAGTAATAGATCTTAGCTCGGGTTCTTCGATAGTAAACCCTAATTGTGATGCAAATCTCACTGCCCTCAACATTCGTAAAGGATCATCATTAAAAGTTCTATAAGGGTCCAATGGAGTTCTCAATAACCCATTTTCCAAATCTCTTTTGCTATTGAATATGTCAACAACATTTCCAAATTCTTCCTTATTCAAGGATACAGCTATTGCATTGCATGTGAAATCACGTCGTTTTAGATCATCTTCTAAAGTACCTTCATCAACAATTGGATCTCTTGAATCAGCTTCATAGATTTCTTTTCTGGTTCCAACAAATTCAAATTTTTGATTATCAATAGGAACCATTGCCGTGCGGAACTTTGGATAAAGGACAGCTTTAGTTTTAAATTTTTTAGCTAAAAGTTTAGCGAATGCTATAGAATCTCCGACAATTGTAAAGTCAAAATCAGTTCTTTGACGTTCAAGAAAATAATCCCTAACATAGCCACCGACTATATAAATTTTATATCCTTCCTTATCAGCAATTTTGCCAATCTTCTTTATAATATCTTCTTTAATTTCTATTTTATCAGGGAATTTTGCATAAGTAGCAATTAAAGTTCGTTTCCCTGCAATTCTCTTACGTTTTTTCTTTTTTTCTTCCATAAAAATATATTTAAATTTTAAATGATAAATAACAAATTAACTGTAATTTATTAACTTACTATAATTAGTCGTTAATTGAAACTCACATATTGACGGGAAATTATTTATTTTATTATTAAAATAGTTTATTTATTATTTTATAACTA